>DASXGT010000165.1:0-5088 GCA_036488895.1 Bryobacteraceae bacterium
TCTCGACCATTTGGGAATTGCATCGCTGAGTCTCGGGTTTGGCGGCGAAGACCGCAGCGGCACTTATCACTCGGCCTATGACACGCCGTGGTTCGAAGATAAGTTCGGCGACAAAGGCGCAGTCTATGGGCCGGTTCTAGCGCAAATGGCCGGTACGCTGGTCATGCGTGTGGCCGACGCCGACATACTGCCTTACGATTTCACAATCCTCACCAGCACAGTCAAGGGATACGACACCGAATTAAAGAACTTAGTGAAGTCTTTGCAGGGCGACGCGGCGCTGCGCAAGCGCAATATCGATCTGGGGCTGTACGCATTAACGAACGACCCGCAAAATCCAGTGCACGCCCCGGGGCTGCTGACCGCGCCTCCCGATCTGGACTTCTCCGCCCTGGACCGCGCTATCGCTGCTCTCAACGCGGCCGCAGTGCAATACCGTACCGCAACCGCAAAGATCCCTGCGCTTTCGCCGGAAAAACGAAAAACATTGAACGCCGAACTAGCCCTAGCCGAGCGCCGCCTCACCAGCGAACAAGGCTTGCCGGGCCGGCCCTGGATCCGGCATGTGTTATACGCTCCCGGAACCTATACCGGATACGGGGCTAAAACCATTCCCGGTGTGCGCGAAGCACTGGAACAAGGCCGTTATCAGGAAGCGCAGGAGCAACTAGCGGTGGTATCGAAAGCGCTTGCCGGCGAAGCCACCTTTGTGGAACAAATCGCCGCCGAGTTCGGTGCAAGCGCTCAATAAACTATCATTTAAGTTGAAATGTCCGCAACAGTGACCGGGCGGCGCAGCACTCGTCAGAAGTCCGCCATTCGCTCAGCGTTTCAGGATGCGGGCAGGCCTTTGTCAGCGCAGCAAGTGTTAGAGTTGGCGCAAAAACAAGTAGATGGCGTCGGTATCGCCACCGTCTACCGCAATATTAAGGCGTTGGTCGAAGAAGACTGGCTTTGTTTAGTCGAGTTGCCAGGGAGCGTGCCCGTCTACGAGCAAGCCGGCAAACGCCATCACCACCATTTTCAGTGCGACCAGTGTAATCGCGTCTTTGAACTGGAAGGTTGTGTGCCGATGGTTAATAAGCTGGCAGGGTCTAAGTTTCAAGTGCGGGCGCATGAAATTGTGCTGTACGGCTTGTGCTCCGAATGTAGGCGCAAGCGAACTGCCTGAGACTTGTGCTAGACTAAACCAAGTGGACCTAGTTCACCTGGAGTTTACTATGCATACCGTCAATATCCACGAGGCCAAGACTCAATTATCGAAACTTGTCGAACAGGCTGCCAAGGGGGAGCCGTTCATCATCGCCAAAGCGGGTAAGCCGCTGGTGAAGGTGACCGTGCTGGACGCTCCAACCGGTGCGGGGGTACAGCGCTTGGGCTTCATGGCCGGACAAATAGCGGTGCCCGACGATTTCGACCGCATGGGCAGCGCGGAGATTGAACAGCTTTTCGGCGTTGACTGATGAAGCTGCTGCTGGATACGCACCTATTGCTGTGGGCAGCCGGAGAACCTAACCGGCTGTCTGTGGCGGCTACCGCCTTGATCGATCACCCGAACAATGAACTGCTTTTCAGCGCGGCCAGCATCTGGGAGATTGCGATCAAGCACGGGTTGGGCCGGAATGATTTTCAGGTGAATGCACGGCTGCTGCGCCGTGGCTTATTGGACAACGGCTATAGTGAATTGCCAATCGCTAGCGATCATGCCGTCGCACTAGACTGCTTGCCGCCGATTCACAAAGACCCGTTCGACCGCCTTCTGATAGCGCAGGCGATCACTGAGGGGATCACGCTGTTAACTGTCGATCCCATGGTGGCGCAATATCCCGGTCCTATACAACGGGTTTAAACCACGCTCTTTACGTTACTCTAAAGGTAAGCTACAGGTAACAAACTTGTTTCTCCCAGCGCCCCAGTAGCAGAGGAAAATCATGCAGCCCAAAGTAATTGTGGTCATGCCGGCGTATAACGCCGCTCGTACGCTGCGGATGACCTACGAAAAACTACCCAAAGAGTACGTGGATTCCGTTATTTTGGTGGACGACGGTTCAACGGACGACACCATCGAAATCGCCCGCCGTTTGAATTTGGAAGTGTTTGTCCATACCCGCAACTTCGGTTACGGCGCGAATCAAAAAACCTGTTACGCGGAAGCTCTGAAGGCGCGCGCGGATATTATCGTGATGGTCCACCCCGATTATCAATATGATCCGACGCTGTTGCCGGAAATTATTAAACCCATAGTCGATAACCAAGCGGATCTTGTGCTTGGATCGCGATTACACACCGGCTCCGCGTTGCAGCAGGGAATGCCTTGGTGGAAATACGTGGCCAATCGTTTTCTCACCTGGTGTGAAAACGTGTGTTTCGGATTGCACCACTCGGAATATCACACGGGCTATCGCGCTTTTCATCGTTCGGTGCTGGAAGCGGTTAACTTCGGCATGAACTCCGACGGGTTTGTCTTTGATCAGGAAATCATCGCGCAAGCGGTCGCGTGCAATTTCCGGATTGGAGAAATCGCGGTGCCCACACGCTATTTCCGGGAAGCATCGTCGGCCAGCTTTTTCCAGAGCACTGTCTATGGATTACGCATCCTCTGGCTGCTCGGTAAATACGCATTGCACAAGAGCGGTTTACGCCGGAGCCGCCAGTTTGAAAGCCTACATCGCCGCTATACACCCGCTAACGAAAAGGCCGCCGCGGCTGGAAACGCCTAACCGTGCGCGGCCGGCGATTCCACCAGCACCGGTTCATCTTGCACAGCAGATGAGCCCGCGTACAATTGCACCACTTCCTTAGGACGGCCATCCGCCATCACGCGCCCGTTTTCAATCAAAATCGCGCGGTTGCAGTTTTCCAGCACCGGCGCCATGCTGTGCGTCACCATCAAAATTGTTTTGCCGGATTCGCGGAATCCGCGCAAACGATCAAAACATTTTTTCTGAAAAGCAAAATCGCCCACCGCCAGAATCTCATCCACGACCAATATTTCCGGATCGATCTCAGTCGCCACCGAAAAAGCCAGCCGCATATACATGCCGGAGGAGTATTGCTTCACCGGCACGTCGATGAAATCGCCGATGTCCGCAAAGTCAATAATTTGCTGTTCACGGCGCTGCATTTCCTGTTTTGAGTAGCCCATCAGCAACCCATTGAGCAAAATATTCTCACGCCCGGTCATCTCCGGGTGCATACCCGCGCCCAATTCGATCAGCGGAGCCAGGCTCCCATTTACCGTCACGCGGCCTGAAGTAGGCGTGTATACACCCGCAATTATTTTGAGCAGAGTGCTTTTTCCAGAACCATTGCGTCCCACGATGCCGACCATTTCACCCCGGTCGACCTGCAGGGAAACGTCTTTAACGGCTTCAAAATCGTGATGCGTGGTCCTGCTTTTAAAAAACTTCGCAAAAAGCTCGCGAACGGAATCCGGCCGCTCATGAATGATGCGGAATCGCTGGGTAACATTTTCAACGCTGATCGCGAGGGAGTGATTAGGCATGCAAGTCCGCTATACGTAAAATACAAAATCGTTCTGAAACTTCCGGAACACTTTAAATCCCAAATAGAGCGTCACAAATGCGCAGAAGAAACAAGCAAAAACCGATTCCCAAGTGGGCAGCATGCCCCAATAGACGGCCAAACGAAACCCATTCATCAGGTAAGTCAGCGGATTTAGCTTGAGCACCAGCTGGTAGCTGGGCGGCAGCGTATCCGCTGAATAAATAACCGGCGTCAGGTAAAACAGCACCTGCAGCAGAATTTGCACAATATGCGAAACATCGCGGTAATAAACATTAGCCGCCGCAAAGAAGAAGGTCGCGCCCAGCGTGAATATACTCAACGCCAACAGGGGAACCGGCAGATAGATCCAAGTCCAGTGGAACGGATGCCCCATCACAACCACGATTAACGCCAAAGGAATCAGCGATAGCAGGAAGTTAATCATGTTGGAGACGACCGCCGCCACCGGAAAAACCAGCTTCGCCACTCGGACTTTCTTGATTAAATCGCCGTTCCCAACAATGGATTCGGCCGCGTAGCTAAGCGATTGAGCAAAAAAGGTCCAAGGAAGTAAAACGCAGACAATGAAGACCCCGTAGTGCTTGACGTTCAAGATCATCAGATGAGAGAACACGAAAGTCAGAACCACCATGTAGAGCAAAGGGTTCAAAAGCGCCCAAAGAAAACCCAGTACTGAACGCTTGTAGCGGATCTTCAGTTCTTTGAGGGCCAGCGCCCAAATCAATTCGCGATAGCGGTAGGTATCCCGCAGCAATTCGTTCAACGCAACTCCACTCGACTCAACTCCTGGCTCAAACGATACAACCCCTGTATTATATCCAAGATAGCCGCTTCAGCGTTTTTTGAATTTGTAGAAGAATTCCACGCTCACGTTCCCATTAAAATCTCGCAATGCAACCGCTGAAACCGCCGAGCTAAGATCCCACTGCACGCGAACCAGTTCCGAGTTCGTTTGGGTTACGTCGGTAGTGTAAGTAAAGGTAATGTTGCTGGCAATCTTCTGCTGCAAGGTGACGCGCGCGCTAGGCTGCCCGTTATTTCCGGCAAGCGTCGGGTCAATCTTAAACTGAGTCAACCCAAAGACGCGCTGCACCCGGCTGGCCAGCGGATTCGCGACCGCTTGACCCAGAATCGCCGATTCGCCCATTTGAGTGGCCGATTGCTGCGGCGGGGTGGGCTGGTGGGCGGCAATGGTGGCGTCCGCCGGCGTCGTATTGGTGGCCAAAAGCTGGACGATCTGCTCAAAAGTGAGCGGCGGGTCAGAACGGTAGCTCAAGTTCAGATCGCTCATGGGCCCTGTCACGCCGATGGTGACATCCACCCCCTGCGTGTTGGTTTCGAGCGACACGTTGAGCACGGGCTCAATCGCGTTAGGATCGTAGAAATCGACGAATCCGCTGTTCACGTTGTAAGTATTCCCAAAAAAAACCAGCTGCCCGTTGGTCACCGTGATACGCCCCAGAATGCCTGGTGACGCCAGGTTTCCGCGCACACGCAAATTGGAGAACACCTCCAGCCGCTCCGCATACGAAGTCACTACTCGCAAATCGGGCGCCGTTA
>DASXGT010000175.1:0-11839 GCA_036488895.1 Bryobacteraceae bacterium
GCTGGAAACGACGAAATCTAACTGCTCCTCGGTCTTGCGGCGCAACTCGGTCTCTTTCGCCAACTCTTCTAAATGCTGGTTCACTAAACGCCGGGCGCGCGCCGAGGCGAAGCCATATAGACCCGTGCCGAAGAACGCCGCAAATGTCAGGAGCAGACGCGAAGCGCCTTCCAGCATGGCCCAACGAAAAGGATCAAATGCTTCGGTCAATCCAGTGCAGAGCAGCGCCACGCCAGCCACTTGCCACGGTTTCAGGCAGCTACCTGCCATGAGCATCGGGAACAGGTATAGAAATCCGAAAGAGATGTTGTTTTCGAAATGCCAATCGAGCAAGGCCACGACAGAGATGAAGAGTGCCGCCCAGAGGAGAATCGTGGTGCGGCTGCCTTGAAGGAAGCGAAAAACAGAGAACTCCTGCATGCAGATTATATTCAATCACCGATGCGTGAAAAACCGCCGGGTTTATACGGCGATTAGCCGAAAGATATAGCCGCAAGATTCAACCAAAAGAGCGCGGGAAATTCGACGAACGATAGATGGCGCGGGCACGCCGGTCCCTTCAGAGTAAAAGAGTGGGATCTAAACGGCGAATTCGCAGGCCCGCGGAGCCAAGTTTTCCTTACGCGAAATCGATCGTCATTTCCTGGGGCCTGATCGTCGCGACGATGCTGGCGGCCGCCGCGTTCAGCGATCCCAAATCAGGTGACATCAAGCATCCCGCGCTGGCCTGGTCGATGATCGCTGGATTACCCATCGCAATTCCAGCGGTATTTTTTATGGAGTTCAAACGAAAAAACCGGAGCAAGCAGCCTAAAGCACATGATGAATTTTGACAACAGAGCTTGGAGAATCGGGCTCCTGCTCTGTTGCTTTTTCGTGGAACATCTGAATGCGCAGCAAGCTTTCAGTTGGGAACAGATTCGCGACAAGTTTGAAAAAACCAATCCGACGCTGCTTTCCGATCAAGTGAACATCGACGAATCGCGTGCCCAGGAGATTACGGCTTTCTTGCGGCCGAATCCCAATCTCACCTTTTCGACGGATGGAACCCAACTGACTCAGTATCAAGGGATCTGGCGCCCCTTCACAGGTACCCAGTATTCCACTGCCATTGACTATCTGCATGAACGCCAGCACAAGCGTGAGCTGCGGCTCGAAAGCGCCGAAAAGGGAACCGGCATGGCGATTTCGACGCACGCCGATTTGGAGCGCACTCTGCTGTTTCAACTTCGCAATGCGTTTGTACAGGCGCTGCAAGCCAAAGCATTTTTTGAAATCGCTAAACAGAATCTGGCGTACTGGGACAAAGCGGTCGCGATCAACCGCGACCGCTTCAACGCAGGCGACCTTGCCAAAGTCGATCTGAGCCGGATCATTCTCCAACGCGCGCAATGTCAATCCGATTTTGTCAATTCACAAGTCAACTTGAGAACCGCTAAGATCACGCTACTCACGCTGTTGAACGACCGCACGCCGGTAAAGAAATTCGATGTCGCTGGCCCGTATGACTTTCAAGAGAGCTTAATGGGACTGGAGCAATTCCGCCAGATCGCCATGACCACGCGTCCGGATCTGAAGACGGCAGTGGAGGCGGTGGATAAAGCCAAAACCGATAACGAACTGGCCGTTTCGAATGGATCGACGGATCCGACCTTCAGCGTGTGGTGGACGCATAACCCCTCGTTCAACAACCCATATGACAACAACACGCTGGGCGCCAGCGTCAGCATCCCGTTGCGCATCTTCGATAAGAATCAAGGGGAAAAGCTGCGGACCCAGTTGGACATCGGGCGCGCGGACAAAGCTCGCATGGCGTCGGAGGCGCAGGTATTGAGCGACGTCGATTCAGCCTATGCCACGTTGTCCAGCACGATTGAACTGTTGCGGCCTTACAAGCAAGAGTACATTCCACAGGCCACGCAGGTGCGGGACATCGTTTCCTTTTCGTATCAAAGGGGCGGGGCGTCTCTGCTTGATTTTCTGGATGCGCAGAAGGCTTACCGCGATACGCAATTGAATTTTGTGAATTTGATTGGCTCTTATCTTGCCGCCGCGAGCCAGCTCAACTTATCCGTCGGGCGGGAGGTGATCCCATGAACCGCACCATTTTGTTAGAAGCAACTCTGTGTTTGACGTTAAGCCTTTTCAGCGCCAGTTGCGCCAAAAAAGCTTCTTCGGAGGAGGCGGACACCGGCCCGAAACCGGCCACGGTAGAACCGGACATGGATGCGAACCATTTCAAAGTGGATCATCCGGAGCAATTCCCTATAGCCACGGCGGGCGTCCACGCGGCTTCGCCGGCGCTAAATGCGACTGGCGTAGTCAGCCCCGACGTGTCACGGCAGGTGCCGGTGATTTCGCTTGCCACGGGCCGGGTAGTAGAAATCGATGCACGCCTGGGAGACACGGTTACAAAAGGGCAGCTTCTGTTTAAAGTGAGAAGCCCTGATATCGCGCAGGCTTTTTCCGACTACCGCAAAGCCGTCACGAATGAGCAACTCGCAAAAGTGCAGCTCGACCGCGCGCGGGTTCTCTATGACAAAGGCGCGATTCCGAAGAGCTCGCTTGAGGCCGCGCAGAACGGCGAGGATAACGCAAAGGTGGACTTGGACACCACGGCCGAACATCTGCGCGTGCTTGGGTCGGACATCGACCATCCAACAGGCGTGGTTCCCGTTTATGCTCCGGTGACGGGCGTGATTACCGACCAGCAGATTACCAATGCGGCCGGCGTACAGGCGCTTGCCTCGGCCAGTCCGCTGATCATTTCCGATATGTCGCACGTCTGGATTGTCTGTGACGTGTATGAGAATGACCTGGCACAGATACAGCTTGGCGAGTTCGCGGATATCCATGTGAATGCTTATCCGGACCGCGTGGTGAAGGGGCGAATCGGGAACATCGGCGAGATTCTGGATCCGAGTCTTCGCACGGCCAAGGTACGGCTAGAGGTTAGCAATCCGAGTTTTCTGCGTTTCGGAATGTTCGTCACGGCAACGTTCCATGGCCAGAAGAAGGAGAGCCACGCTACGGTACCCGCGGCGGCCGTGCTGCACTTACACGATCGCGATTGGATTTATACGCCGGTGGGCGGAGGCGTTTTCCGGCGCGTGGAAGTGGTTGGCGGCGATATGCTACCCGGCAACTTGCAGGAGATCAATTCCGGAATCGGCCCAGGCACGAAGGTGGTTGCCAATGCGCTTGTTTTGCAGAACACGGTGGAGCAGTAATGATCCGTGGCCTGGTCGATTATGCGCTGAATAACCGTCTCATCGTAGTAGCCATTGCCCTGCTGCTATTCGTGTGGGGCGGCATCTCATTTCACCAGTTGCCAGTGGAGGCGTATCCCGACGTAGCTGATAACTATGTGGAGATCATCACGCAATGGCCGGGTATTTCGGCTGAGCAGATTGAACAGCAGGTGACTGTTCCGCTTGAAATCGGCATGAACGGAATACCGCATCTGACGCACTTGCGGTCCTTTTCGCTTTTTGGACTTTCCGACATCAAGCTGGTATTCGACGACGATTCAATCAATGACTGGAACCGGGAGCACACGCTGGAGCGGCTTTCGCAAGTTACTCTTCCCAACGGAGTGCTGCCGCAGATGGGCACGGATTGGAGTCCGGTCGGCCAGATTTACTTTTATACGCTGCACAGCACGAACCCACAGTATGACCCGATGGAATTGAAATCGCTGGAAGACTGGGTAGTAGAAAAAAACTTCAAAGCGGTGGACAACGTGGTGGACGTGGCCAGCTTTGGCGGCCCCACGCGCGAATACCAAGTCCGCGTGGATCCAAATAAGTTAGTTGCGTACGGGCTGAGCATCGGGCAGGTGGAGCAGCAGCTTTCCAATAACAACACGAATGCAGGTGGAAGTTTTATAGAAGCCGGGTTGCAACAGATTAACGTGCGCGCGGTAGGTTTGGTGGATCGCGCACAGGATATTGCGCAGACCGTGATCACGACCAAGAACGGCACTCCGCTGCGCGTGAGAGACATTGCGACCGTGGAGCAGGGGCCAAAGATTCGCCTCGGGCAATTTGCACGCGCTATCCGTAAAGAAGACGGCGGGATCATCGACAACGACGATGTGATCTCGGGCATCGTGTTGTTGCGGAAAGGAGCTGAGGCAGACGCGGCGCTCGCCGGTATCCACGAAAAAGTAAAGGAACTGAACGACCACATTTTGCCTACCGGTGTAAAGATAGTTCCGCTGATCGATCGCAGCGACCTGATGCATTACACCACGCATACGGTGCTGCACAATTTGACAGAGGGCATCATCCTGGTGGTGATTATCCTGTTCCTGTTTTTGGGTAATGTGCGCGGGGCTTTTATTGTCGCGCTAACTATTCCCTTCGCTTTGCTATTCGCGTCCACTTGCTTAAAACTGAAAGGCATTCCGGCCAACCTGCTGTCGCTGGGAGCCCTGGATTTCGGAATGGTGGTAGACGGCGCGGTGGTGATGATGGAGAACATCATCCGGCACTTGGGGCATCCCGATCCGCATAATAAGACCCCCAAGCAGAAGATTTTCGACGCGGCGCATGAGGTGCAGCGGCCGGTTTTTTATGCGATCGGAATTATCATTACCGCCTATATTCCGATCTTCACTCTGCAGCGCGTGGAAGGCCGCCTGTTCAAGCCGATGGCCTGGACGGTGGCATTCGCGCTGCTGGGCGCGTTGTTGTTTTCCATGGTGATTGCGCCGGTACTGGCCAGTTTCTTTTTTCCGAAGGGGACGCGCGAATGGCACAACCCCGTGATGATTGCACTGACACATGGTTATCGCAAAGCCGTGCGGTGGGCCATTCATATGCGCGTGGTCACGGTGGGCATCGCAGCGTGCCTGGTGCTGGGTGCATTCTGGCTTGCCGGGTCGCTCGGCTCTGAATTCCTGCCGCATTTGGATGAAGGCGCGCTGTGGGTGCGCGGCACACTGGCGCCCAGCACCGGGCCGACAGAAGGCATCCGGCTGGCTAACCAGGCACGCCTTCTTCTGGCGCAATTCCCAGAGGTGAAACAGACCACTAGCCAGGTAGGACGTCCGGACGATGGCACGGACGCCACCGGTTTCTTTAACACGGAGTACTTCGTGGATCTAAAGCCAAAGGAAGAATGGCGGCCAGGTTTTCACCAGAACAAAGACGAATTGATTGTGGCGATGGATAAGGAACTCGAGAAAATTCCGGGCGCGCTTTGGAATTTCTCGCAACCGATTGCGGACAACATGGAGGAGGCAGTCAGCGGAGTAAAAGGCCAGCTCGCCACGAAGGTCTATGGCGACGATCTGAAAACCTTGGAGGCTAAAGCCGATGAAATCACCGGCGTGATGCGCAAAATTCCAGGCATTGCGGACCTTGGAGTATTTCGCGTGCTGGGCCAGCCAAACCTGAATGTGGTGGTGGACCGCCAAGCCGCCGCGCGTTATCAGGTGAATGTCGCGGATGTGCAGGACGCTATTCAAACCGCGGTTGGCGGCAACGCGCTGACGCAGGTTTTGAAAGGCGAAGCGCGCTATGACCTGGTGATGCGCTATCTTCCCGCCTATCGCAACACCAAGGAAGCAATTGAAGATATCCGTTTATTGTCGGCGACAGGCGAACGGGTATCGCTGGCGCAATTGTGCAAGATCAATGTGGCCGATGGCGGCTCAGAGATTTATCGCGAAGGTAACTCGCGCTACATCGCCATTAAATATAGTGTTCGCGGCCGGGACCTGGGCGGCGCCGTCGAAGAAGCCATCAAAAAAGTAAATGAGCAGGTGAAGATGCCGCGTGGGTACCACTTGGAGTGGGAGGGCGAGTATGAAAGTCAAAAACGCGCACAAGCGCGGCTGGCCATTATTGTGCCTTTAACGGTCCTGCTGATCTTTATCATTCTCTACACGATGTTTACGTCGCTGAAGTGGGCGATGTTGATTTTTACCAATGTCCTGGTGGCTCCCGTGGGCGGAATTATTGCGCTGTTGCTTTCGGGGACAAACTTGAGTGTTTCCTCCGGAGTGGGTTTTCTGGCGCTGTTCGGCGTTTCCGTGCAAACCGGGGTGATCATGGTGGAATACATCAATCAATTGCGCGCCAGGGGACACACGCCGGAGGATGCCGCGGTGGAAGGCGCCGTGCTCCGCTTGCGCCCTATTATGATGACCATGCTGGTGGCCACGCTGGGACTGCTGCCCGCCGCTACCTCGCACGGAATCGGGTCGGACTCACAGCGGCCTTTCGCGATAGTGATTGTCGGTGGGTTGATTGGCGAATTGCTGATCAGTATTTTTCTGCTGCCGACGCTTTATGCGTGGCTTGCGAAAGAGACCGACAAGCTGCCCAAAGCCGAAGCGGAATTCTATGAATAGCAGAGAGGCGCATGAGCAAAGTAGACACCTTTAACAAGGTTAAAGACGTGGGTATTATCCCGGCGATCCGGATGTCGGATCGAGAGGTGGCAGTTCAGGCTGTGGAGGCGATCCGGCTGGGAGGCGTGCCCATCATTGAGGTGTCGCTGGCGCTCAAGAATGCATTGGGTGTTTTGGAAGCAATTGCCCTGGCCCACAGCCCTTCTGTTTTAGTAGGCGCCGGTACGGTAGTGGATGCTGAGGGCGTTCGCCAAGCCGTGCAGGCGGGAGCTCAGTTTATCGTCACGCCTGGATTCAGCCAGGCAGCCGTGGAGAAAGCGCAAGAATTTGGAATCGCGATCTTTGCCGGCGCCTTGACGCCAACGGAAGTGCAATTAGCCTATGCGAGCGGCGCTGATGCCGTAAAACTGTACCCGTGCTTTGCCGCCGATGGTACTCGTTATTTGAGGGCTTTGCGCGGACAGTTCCCGGGCGCGAGCTTCATAGCGTCAGGCGGAGTGGATTTGAATAACTGCGCGGATTATGTGCGGGCAGGCGCGTGCGCTATTGGAGTTGGTGGCGAGATAGCCGACCTTGAGTCCATGACGGCGAGAGATTTTAGTGTATTCACGGTTCGCGCGAAACGTTTGCGGCGCGCTGTACGCGATGCCCGGGTGGTGTTGGTGATGGGCGAGACTACAGATTAAAGTGTGGAGTTCGACACCCCACGCATCCTCGTGTAAAGAGATATCATTAACATGTGGCGAATGATTACCTTTTCGGTGATGATTTTACAGCTGCGGTGGTGTCTGCCGGTGCTAGCGCACGGCTAGAAACCCTGAAGGCGGGCGTGCCTGTTTTCTATCTTGATGCGAAGGAAAACATCAATATCATGGAGCAGCCCGACGGCCGGAGGTTTGAAATTCGCTTTATTCCCGGCGCACCACGTGAGCGAAATTACGAAGTGTTACGTGAGTTGGGCAAGAGCGCAGCTTAGGAACGAGTGCCCGTTTTAACAGTCTTTGGAGGGCCTAACGGCTCTGGGAAAAGCAGTATTATTGAGCGGGTGGCTTTTGAGGGCAAACATAACCTCCTCGACTCCGATGCGATCGCGAAGCGGCTGAATCCAAACAATCCTGGACAAAGTGCGATCGCGGCGGCACGAGACGTTCTTCGCCGGACGCACGCATACATTGAAGCCGGCCAAAGCTTTGCCGTTGAGACTACTCTGGCGGGAAGTTGGATACTCACGGCCATGCAGGCCGCTTTACAGCAAGGATGGATGGTCCGCGTTGTTTACATTTGCGTCGACACTCCTGAACGCAATATCCGGCGTGTTCGTGAACGCGTACTTCAAGGCGGCCATGACGTACCTGATGAAGACATTCGCCGCCGGTATGCACGGAGTCTGCAGAATATTCAGGCGGCCCTTAAAATTGTGGGCCAATGCACCGTTTACGATAATTCCGGCGCCGAACCGAGAAAAGTGCTGGAAACTCGCGCTGGAGTTATCGTTTGGCAGGCAGTCGATCAGCCGTCCTGGGTAACATCATTGATTAAGAATCTGTCGTAATTTGGCCGATTAGATCGTCCCGGCTTTGATAGAGTCTGGAACACATGGCCCTCAAAGTTTTTTCACGCCGCGATCTTGTGCTTGCCGGGGCGGGGTTGGCGGTCGCGTCGGGAGCGCCTCAACAATCCGGCGGGAAGTTGACGGCGGCAGACGTAATCGAGCGGATTCGAAACAGCGTGGGAATTCCTTGGCGAGCGCAAACTGTCGATAAAATTGTTGCCGGAGCCGCCGATACGATCGTCACCGGAATAGCAACCACTATGATGGCGACTCTGGAAGTGCTGGAGCGCGCAGCCGAGGCGGGAAAGAATCTGGTGGTTACCCACGAGACTCCGTTTTACCTGCACCAGGACCAGACCGACGACCTGGTGGACGACGCCACGTTTCAATACAAGATGAATTTTATCCGGGAGCGTCGGATGGCGGTCTTCCATTTTCATGACCACTGGCACGCTCGCCATCCGGATGGAATCGCAACAGGCATGATGCGGGAACTGGGCTGGGAACACAACGTGGACCCGCAAAATCCGCGGCGGTTCGCGTTTCCGAGTATCCCACTGGAACGCTTTGCCAAGGACATTGAATCCCGATTAAGCGTTCGTACGATGCGGGTGATCGGAAACCCCAAACTTATCGTTCGCAATGTGCTGACAAGTTGGGGATATGTCAGCCGCATGCCTGGCATCCCACAATTTCGAGCGGCGGATGTGGATGTGTTTATCGCCGGCGAAACGCGCGAATGGGAGTTGGTGGAGTATGTGCAGGATTCCATCACTAAAGGTGATAAGAAGGCGTTCATTATTCTGGGCCACGTGGTTTCGGAGCAGGCCGGGATGAAGTATTGCGCCGAATGGCTGCAAACCTTTATTACCGAGACGCCAGTGGAATTTATAGCGGCGCGTGAGCCATTCTGGAGTCCGGACCGGCCTGTTGCTTAGGCTTGCTTTTGCGATTGATAAACTCAGCGGGAGCAATCATAAAAGTTGGAAAGCGGGAGAATCGCATGAGAAAAGTAATTTTAACGGCCTTGGCGGCTTGCACCCTGTTTGGAGCATCGACGGCCTTCGCGCAAGTGAAGCAGACGAAGGAACAGATGATGTTTTACACGTCTGAATGGAAGGGAGACCGCTTCCCCGACGGGCGTCCGAAGGTGCCGGATAATCTGCTCAAGCGCGCGCTGGATGTATCAATTGAGGATGTGTGGGATTATCTGCGCGGACATGGCTACCGCAGCCAGTTTGAGGGCGGATGGCAAGCGCTTCACATTGAAAAGCCTTTTGCGGGGCGCGCGCTGACCGCGCAATATATGCCGGCGCGGCCAGATATGCTCAAAGCCATCGCTGCTGAAGGCAAGGCGGAAGGGCGCGTGAGTGGAAACAATAGTTGGCCGATTAATGAATTGCAGATTGGCGACGTTTATGTCGCGGACGGCTTCGGGAAGATCATTGAAGGCACGCTAATCGGTTCGAACCTGGGGAACGGCATTGCGGCGCACACACATACAGGTTTCATCTTCGATGGCGGCATCAGAGATCAGGAAGAGAACCGGGAGATTCCTAATTTCAATGGATTTTATCGTGGTTACGACCCGTCGGCATGGGCGCAAATGACGTTGACGGCAATTAATTCCCCGATTCGCATCGGCCGCGCGGTTGTGTTGCCGGGAGATTTGGTTCTGGCAAAGACAGACGGCGTTCTTTTTGTTCCGGCCATTCTGGCCGAGGCGGCGATCAGCTCAGCCGAATTCACCAATCTAAAAGATACGTTTAATTTTGAGTTGAACCAACAAGGAAAGAACGGGGCTGAATTCGAAGGCGGTTGGACTCCGGCAAAGTATTCCGCCATGGCGAAATGGATCGATGCTCATCCCGACAAACTGAAGATGCCGCGGGCCGAGTTTGATGCTCTGGTGGCGGAATCATCCCAGCCGCGCCCCGCGCGGCGCGGAAATCCGGAACCGTAGAATCTAAGCGCGGCGGCTTAGTTCGGGAGAGCTTCTCTATCGGGTGGAACCCAGCCACGCCTTGCCTCTTCACTATTCAGCAGGCTGGGAGTCCAAAACCTATGGAGGAGCGCCTGATTTAGCCGGTATTCGTTCATCGCGATGAACTCCGCAAAGTTCGATTCGCGATGAGTGGAAAGCAACCTTACCCAAGCGGTTGTAACAGTCTCATGAAAAATATCCGGGACTCCGTTATGCGCCGCGAATTTTTGGATGCCGTTTCTGACTAATTTCAGCGCTTCATCCAGTGGATTTCTTTGTAGTTGGAGCCAAGCCAACCGCAGGTGGTCGTCATGACGGAATGAAGAAGGCGGCAGCGCGCAACTACCGAAAGCCGCGAGAAAGTCTTCGTCATCCAATCCGGCGGAAGCAATGATGAGCGCCATCACTGAATTTTAGCGCTGATCTTGAGGAGTGTTTGAATCTCAGCCTCAAACTTGCCTTTGTCCGCCATGCCCACATGCGAGGCAGCCAATCACCACGCGATTCTAATATCTATAATTGTCAATAGTTAGAATGAGCCCATGCAGAGCGCGCTTGAGCGGTTTTCGTCATTTGTCACGCTTGCGCGCGAGCGCCACGTGAAACTTATGCGATTTGCTCTGGTGGTGGCGGTGCTGATTGCCTTGTTGTTTTGGCAAACCCAATGGATCACGCTGCGGCCCGCTCTGTTCCTGCTATTGATTGGGCAAGTTGGCACAGCGGCTATTTTGTTTAATAGAAAGACCGCGCTTTCCAAAAGGCTGGATTTGGACGAGGCTGGCATGCTGGCCTGGTTCGATACGGAACAGACATTCGTCAAATATTTAGCTGCTTTCGAAAATGGCGTGCGAACAATTGGCTTGATGGTTTTGGCGTATGGTTTTTGGTTGACGACGAGGAACGTTTGGGTAGCGCTGGCGCTCGGAGTGGTGTATCCAGTAACGGCGTACTTCGGGATGGTGCGTGGGAATATTTCACGGGCGATCCGGCAATTGAGAGTACAAAAGACCGAGATGCAAGAGCTTTTCAACAGCTAGAGGACACGCATAGCTACACTAGATAAAGCATGAAGCTGGGCATCGACTTTGGAACAAATAGAATCGTCGTTGCCGCCGCCGACCGCGGCAATTACCCGTTGATCTCATTCGAATCGCCGGATGGAACCACTCCCGATTGGTATCCCTCCCTCATTGCGCTGCGAGGCAACGAGCGATTGTATGGTTGGCAGGCTTGGGATAAGCAAAGCGACGATTCCTGGATTGTGGTGCGCTCAATTAAACGCCTACTGGAAGATGCCGGGCCACGGACCATACTCGATCTGGACGACCGGCAGCTGCCGTTGACCGAATTGTTGAATGGGCTCGCTTCGGGTCTATATGTAGCGTTGCGTGAGAGTTCCAATCTTTCCTTGAAACCTGATGAACCCCTGCAGACCATGTTGGGTGTTCCGGCGCATGCCAATAGCAATCAGCGCTTTCTGACGGTGGAAGCCTTCCGCGCGGCCGGGTTTGAGGTTTTAGGTGTCTTGAATGAGCCCAGCGCCGCCAGCATTGAATTCGGACACCGCCAGCGGCAGAGCAAGTCGGGGAGCGAAACCATCCTGGTTTATGACTTGGGCGGCGGAACCTTCGACGCATCCCTTGTCAGCCTGGACGAAAAAGTTCATCACGTAATTGCCTCAGAGGGTATTTCGACCATTGGCGGCGATGATTTTGATCACCTGTTGGCCGATTTGGCGCTGGACGCCGCCCAGGTCGATTTGCAGGCGCGGGATGAGATTTCCGCGGCGGCGTGGTTTCGTCTGCTGGAAGAGTGCCGCTTAAAGAAAGAGACGCTGAACCCGAACTCGCGCCGGCTCACGATTGATTTGGAGCAAGCAAATCCGGATTGGGGCAGCGTGCAAATTCAAGTGGCCGACTTTTATGAGATGGCTCGTCCGTTA
>DASXGT010000195.1:0-4302 GCA_036488895.1 Bryobacteraceae bacterium
CGTCATCCAGAAGCCATCGAATTTTTCCGGAAGCACTTTAATTTCATTCAGCGCCTTCACCCAATAAGTGGCGTACCAGCCCGGCACAACCAGGCGCAGCGGAAAGCCGTTCAGCATCGGAAGTTCTTTCCCGTTCATTTCGTACGCCACCAGAGTCTCGCCATCGCGCGCATGGTCGATATCGAGTGATTTCACAAAGTCGCTCACGGTGGGCATTGGAGGACCATCTAACCCATTGAAACTGACGTCCACCGCGCCCGCGCGCACCCCAGCCTTATCTAACAAATCTTTCAGCCGCACGCCCTTCCAGCGTGCATTGCCCATGGCGCCGAACTGCCATTGGCCACCCGGCATGCGCGGCTCGAAATAACTGCGCCCATTGCCGGAGCATTGATTCACGGCAATGGTTTCCACCGGCTGGAATTTCGTGCGAAGGTCGTCCACCGATAGCGACAGCGGTTGATCCACGTGACCGCCCACGGACAGGCGGAAGGTGCGCAAGTCCACACTAGTCGGGATGACCGACAGATGCCAGCGCACGTAAAACGCGTCGTTCGGGGTAAAATCCTGCCGGAAATAGCGCAGCGGCGTTTCCAGTTGTGGAGCGCGGTCCGTCAACAAAATCAGATCCGTCTTCTCAGGGAAGCGCGCCATCGGCCGCTGCGCCGGATTCTCTGCTCCAGGGCTGGAGGCCGCCGCAAGAATCCCCGCCGCTGCGCCGCTCAGGAAGGTCCGCCGGTTGAGTTGTGTGTTCTGCATGAAATCCTGACCCATGATATGACCGATGCTAATAAAGATGCTAGAAAAAATCGTCTTCGCCCTGCTGTTGAGCGCCCCAGCCTGGGCGGACAACAACTGTGACAGAATCGCCAAGCTTCAACTTCCTCATACAGCCATCACTAGCGCGGAAGCGGTGACCAGCGGAGTCTTTGCTCCGCCTAGCGGACCGCTCATCTCCGGCCTGCCCGCCTTCTGCCGCGTCGCCGCTACGCTTAAACCCACTGCTGATTCCGATATTGGCATTGAAATCTGGCTGCCCCAATCCGGCTGGACCGGGCGCATGGAAGGTACCGGGAACGGCGGCTTTGCCGGAAAAATCTCTTACGGTGCATTGGCTAATGGTGTCAAACTGGGCTACGCCGTCACCAATACCGACATGGGGCTGACAACGCCCGGAAACGCCGACGCGAGCATCTTCGCGAACCAACCCGAGCGCTGGGCGGACTGGGGCTGGCGCTCCACCCACGAAATGACCGTTGCCGCTAAGCAAGTGGTGAAGGCCTACTATGGCCGCAATGCCAATCGAGCCTATTTCTCAGGGTGCTCCACGGGCGGCGAACAAGCGCTGATGGAAGCCGAGCGCTTTCCGGACGATTACGACGGCATCGTGGGTGGCGCGGCAGCGCAAAACCGCACCGGCGTGCATGTCAGCATTCTTTGGAATTTCATGGCCACGCGCCAAGAACCCGGAGCTTATATTCCGGCGGCGAAAATCCCCGCGCTTACCAAAGCCGTGGTGGCCGCCTGCGACAACCTAGACGGCGTCAAAGACGGCATCATCAACGATCCGCGCAAATGTTCTTTTAACCCAGCCTCGCTGCTGTGCAGCGGAGCGGACAACGATAGTTGTCTCACCCGGCCACAAGTAGAGACTGTGAAACGCCTGTATGCCGGGCCTTCCAATCCACGCACGAGAGAAAAGTTATATCCAGGCCTTACGCGCGGCAGCGAATTTGGCTGGGCGGCCCTCGGCAAACCGCCCGGACCGCAAGCCACTCCGCCCTACGAGCCTATCTTTCAATGGGCCTTCGGCACGAACTGGGATTGGCGTACCTTCGACTTTGACCAAGCCAACGCAGCTTATACCCGCAAACTGGCAAGCGCCGTCAATGCCACCAGCCCGAATTTAGATCAGTTCCGCGCGAAAGGCCATAAGCTTATTTCCTATCACGGCTGGGCCGATTGGCTGGTCGCGCCCAGCGAAACTTTGAATTACTACTCCACAGTAAGCTCCCGCTACCCAGGACAAGTGACCAACTTCTACCGCCTTTTCATGGTCCCGGGCATGGCGCACTGCGGCGGCGGCCCCGGGCCCGATCACTTCGATACACTGGGCGCGGTAGTGAAGTGGGTGGAGCAAGGCGCCGCCCCGGACCAAATCATCGCCACAAAATCAGCTACAAACCTGCAGCGCCCGCTGTGTCCCTATCCGGAAGCGGCGCGCTATAAAGGAACAGGAAATCCGAATGAGGCGGCCAGTTTCACGTGCGTGGCCCCTAACAAATAATATGCTTCTACAAAATAAAGTCGCCCTCGTGACGGGCGCCGCTTCCGGCATCGGCAAAGCCATGGCCTCCAAGTTCGCGGCGGAAGGCGCCAAAGTGGTCGTCGCCGATTTAGATCTTTCTTTGTCCAAAGCCACGGCGTCGGAAATCGCTCAACTTAGCGGCAGTCAAACACTAGGAATTGCGATGGACGTCACCGATGAAGCATCCGTCGAATCGGGCGTCGCCGCCATGCTCCGCGAACTCGGCGGCGTCGATATTCTGGTCAGCAATGCCGGTAATCAAATCATTGCCAGCGTCGACAAGTTCGAATTCAGCGACTGGAAAAAGATCATGGCCGTGCACTTAGACGGCGCATTTCTGACCACGCGCGCCTGTTTGCGCCATATGTACGCGTCCGGCAATGGCGGTTCCATTATTTACATGGGCTCCATTCATTCGAAGATGGCGTCGTTATTGAAAGCGCCCTATGTCACCGCTAAACACGGCATTGTGGGTCTCTGCCGCGCCGTCGCCAAAGAGGGCGCTCCCCACGGAGTCCGCGCCAACGTGATCTGCCCCAGTTTTGTCCGCACGCCGCTGGTTGAAAAACAGATCCCCGAACAAGCGAAAATACTCGGCATCTCCGAGGAAGACGTCGTCAAAAAAGTCATGCTCAAGGACACGGTAGACGGACAATTCGCCACTACTGCCGAGTTAGCGGAAACCGCAGTCTTTCTCGTCTCCCAAAAGACGCTCGCCCTGACCGGACAATCTTTGTTAGTCAGTCATGGCTGGGTTATGGAATAGCGATCGAGGGATCGGCTCCAATAGTGCCGGTCAATTCCGCGAGATAGGCCGTAGAACTGACATGCTCTAATTCCGACTGAACGGCTGAGAGGCGGGCTGGCCAATCGACATCCGAGCCGGAAACGTTTCCGTTGGAGAGAAATTTCTCCAGCGCGCATTGGTGGCGTTTCCAGAGCGCGATATCGTGGTTCTGTTTCGCGCGGAGGCGGTTCTGATACCAATCGCTGGCAAGCAACGCTTCGCGAGTAAAGAGCGCGCGAATTTGCGGGCTCTTTTCGGTCATTCCCTGATAACTGCCATGCGCCATGATGTGGAGCAACGCCTTAATCGGCGGGCAGGCCTGTTCGATGCTACCGTCTTCAAAGTAGTTCAGAGCCACGGTGCGCTGCGCTTCGACGATAGCGTCCATGCCAGTGACAAATACGCCGAGGTCCTGATTTTCGGGGCGCAAGAGATCGTCCGGAAATACCGCGCCGGGCATTTCGAACAGTCGGCCTAGAAAATGATCGACGAAAGACGCCGTTATGCGGTAGCCCAGACGGCTGGCCAGCACGGTGCGGCCTTCGAATTTGAAATCTTCCAGCTTTTCGAGATAACCGTTGTCGATCAGGTAGCGCGCGGCACGCTCAAAGACGCGCATGCGGCACCATAGCTCGGGCACCAGCATGCTGTTGTCGTGGTCCATGCGGTATTTGGGTCCGATGTAGCCAGCGGCGGTTGTGAAGCCGTCATAGCCGGTAACGATGGCCGAAACCAGCGCATTATTGATATCAACCACCGGCGGCAAGGCGTTAAACGGGCCCTTGGTGAGCGCGCCCTCGCTGCCAAAGCCTGTAGTGGACGGAGATTTGCCGGTTAAGCTGCAAATGAAATCCATGAACAGCTCAGGCGCTTCCTGATAGTGAATGGGATTGTAGACCGCGAGCGGCGGCGCGCCGATTTTCGGATCGGGCGGGTTGTTGCGGCGTCCGGATAAGACGGCGTTCACCGGGAAATGCGCGGCGTTCTGCGCGGGAATTTCGCGCGCCAATCGCGTACCGATTTCGGCGATGTAGGAATCGCGCGGATGCACCAGGTCAGGCCGCTTCTGCAGATAACGCGGGTTCTTCGAGGGTGCGCCATCGACGATGCGTGGATGTGCGGATGAAACTACAAAGCCCGGATGCGGATCGGCCGCGAAGCCGCACAACAGGCGCTTCATGGGTTCGGTGTACTTATCGAACTCGAC
>DASXGT010000223.1:0-9808 GCA_036488895.1 Bryobacteraceae bacterium
GACGCGACTTTGGCGTCGCGCGGCAGATTGGCCACCGCTTCTTCTTCGGACCGGAAGAAGTGGAGTTGGTATGAGTATTCTGGTCGCTTGCGTTGGTAACATCTTCCACGGCGACGATGCCTTCGGCTGCGAGGTCGCGAACGCGCTGCTGCGGCGCGGTCCGGAACAGAATGTCCGAGTTGTGGATTTCGGCATCCGCGGTCTCGATCTAACCTATGCGTTGCTGGATGCGCCCGAATTGACAATCCTGGTAGACACGGTTTCGCGCGGCAGCGAGCCTGGCACGCTTTATACGATTGAGCCGGATCTCGAAGACCTCGAAGCCGCCGGTCAAACAGCGGTGGACCCGCATGGCATGGATCCGCTTCAGGTGTTGCGAGTAGCAAAATCGATGGGCGGCCAGTTGGGGCGGATCCTGCTGGTCGGCTGCGAACCGGCGGATCTCGGTGGAGAAGACGGGCGAATGGGCTTGACGCCCCCTGTTAGCGCCGCAATTGAACAAGCTGTAGCGATGGTGGAATCATTGATTGAAAAGGAATTACAGGAGGTATAACGATGAGCTTTAAAAGTTTTTTGGGTGGATTGGCTATGATTCTGGCCGTTGTGGCCGTGGTCTCGGCGATGCCGGACGTGAAACGGTACATTCGCATCAGCACCATGTAACGGCACGACGCAACGGAAAAAAGTGTGCATGAGCTTTCGATTGCGCTAAGCATCGTGGAAGGCGCCGAAGAGGAAGTCCAGCGCCAAGGCGGCGGCCGCGTATATGCTGTCCACCTAAAGCTGGGTCCGCTTTCCGGCGTCGTCAAGGAAGCATTGCTATTTTCTTACGAATTGGCATGCGAAGGAACCTTGCTGGAGGGTTCGAGTCTGGTCATTGAGGAAATTCCGATTCGCATTTACTGTCTGGCGTGCAGCGCGGAAGGTGATCCGGTGTCATCACAGCGCCTTCACTGTGCCAGTTGTGGTGCGCATGGCTGCCGAGTTGTAAAGGGAGCGGAACTCGAACTGGCGGCTCTGGAGTTGCAGGCATGACCCAACCTCGCCTTGTCGAAGTCCGCCAGAAAGTTCTTACCAAGAATGACGCCGCCGCGCGAATCTTACGCGAGCGTTTTCAGGACGCGGGGGTCTGCGTCATCAGTTTGGTTTCAAGCCCCGGCTCCGGAAAGACCGCGTTCCTGGAGCGTGTCTTGTCGCTTTTGCGAACAGATTTTCGCGTAGCGGCGCTGGTAGGTGATCTGGCTACCGATAACGATGCGGCACGCCTGGCGCGCAGCCGTGTTCCCGTCAAGCAGATTTCCACCGGCACTATCTGCCATCTCGACGCGAATATGGTGAGCAGCGCGCTGGAAGAATGGAATCTGGCGGAACTGGATTTCCTTTTTATTGAGAATGTCGGAAATCTGGTATGCCCCTCAAGCTATGATCTGGGCGAGGCAGCGCGCGCAGTCCTTCTTTCCGTCACCGAAGGAGAGGACAAGCCGCTAAAATATCCATCGATCTTTCATACGGCTGACGCCGCGATTCTTACGAAAATGGATCTCGCGCAAGCGGTTGAGTTCGATGCCGCAGCCGCGTACCGGAACATCGATGCCGTGCGGCCCGGGATACCCATCTTCGAAAGCTCGGTGAAAACGGAGACCGGGCTTCAGGAAGTTCTAACGTGGATAAAGTCTTACCGTTCACTTCGAAACTCCGGGAGCGGCGGGCCCAGCTTGGGGCACGGTTGACGGCTTAGCGCGGGGAGCGCGCCGCCGTGATAGGGAAATGACGGTGGCCGCCGCGTCAAAACGAACGCTCTCATTGTCATCGTAGAGAAGCGTGGTGACCGTCTTCAGCAACGCTGGATCGTTGCGCTTCGCAATCGCCTCAACTACCGCCTCGCGCACCTTGTTTTTCTTGTCGAAAACATAATCGCTAAGCGCCTTGCCGCTTTTGGGGTCCGGGTCGGTCGCCAGGCGCTGGGCAGCCAGCGCGCGTACCGGGCTTACGTCGTCGTGCGCGACTGTTCTGATTGCCTGCAATCCCATGCCGCCAAAGGGAACAAAGCCAATTCCCGTTTCGAAAGCCATCTTTTCCAACTGCTTGCGATCGTGCAGTATATCGAGCTGTGATTGCACCAGTCCGTTTGAACTCCTGCGATCTCCCGTGAGCAGCGCATAGTAGACGTCGTACGCAATTGGATCTTTGAACCGGTACAACGAATTGGTGCAAGCCAGGACGACCTGAATCTGTTGGTCGTTCAGGCAAGCGTGCAGTTTTGGGCGAGCCGTTCTGGCGTTCATTTCACCTAGAGCAATGGCTGCCTCGATGCGAACCTGTTTGTCCGTGTCACCAAGCGCCTTTTCGGCCATACCCTGCGCCTGGCGGTCCTTCAACAGGCCAAGGGAATGCACGGCCTTGGCGCGCCGGATTGGGCTTTTGTCGGCCGCGCCGTCTTTGAGCATTGCCCAGGCTTGTTCGGCGGGAGGTAGCTTGGCTGGCCAAACAGCGGGCGCGGCCAGGAATAAGAGAACAAGCATCGGACGAAATAGAACCATGATGGTTGGAGTATAAAGTACGGCTGGGCGTTTCCCGGAAGTGGAATTGCGGCGCTATTTCCCTGCCGTGGGCAGCGTGTAGTAATCGTACGTGCTCGTCCAGGTGAACTCTTCACCCGGTTCGATGGAGATCGCAATATACGGCTCTACTGCAACCACACTACGGATGGACCACAAAGACTCGCTGAGCAGCGGACGGTCCGACTGAATCGTCATGCCCGCGCCCGCCGCGCTGTTCTCGACGCGAATTTGATGATCTTTGGCTGTATCGCCAAATCCGTTGATCGGAGTCGTCACGGTATCGCGGTCTTTCAGCGTTTTCAGGTAAACGATCTGATTTCCGCGAATTTCCGCCAGGCTTTTAACGGGAGGGTGCGCCGACTGTATCTGAAACGGAACGGTAATAGCAACGCCGGGGCCGGGCGGCCGATGATCCAGTACAAAAAAATTGTGGTTGTATACGCTGGTTTTGATAGCGTGCTTTCCGGTGTTTTTGATGCTGTGCCGCAGCGTCATTTCCGGTTTGCCGGCCGCCAGTTGCACGGTTTTTCGATAGACGTAACCGTATCCGGAAGACGAGTCGGTCAGTGTTTGAGTGAATTCAACGGAATCGCGTTTTTTATGGACATCCCATTTGCCGGGATCGGCGATTTCATATAAATGATAGTGGTCATAGGCTGTGTCATCGGGCTTGCGAAGCGCTCCAATCCCAATCTTGACGAATGTACCGCCTGATTTGGCCTCTTCCCAGCCGATGGGTCCAAACTCGTCTACCGGGCCGGTGGTGGCGCTGCACGGTCCGGCGATGATGTCCGCGCCTTCATAGACGAAATCGCGAATCGAGGGAGCGGTCTTGGTGAACCAGGGGCCGTAGTAATCGTGCCCCTTGAATTGCAGGCTATAGATCACGCCGGACCAATCGAAACGGGTGCCGCGATAGAAGCCGCGCTGTGCTTCCGGCAGATAGATCTTTGCTTGCACCTGGCCGTTCGTGATAGCGGCGTTGGGAACGTCTGCGGCGTGAAGCGGCGTGAAGGCCAGGGCCGCGGAGGCCAAAGCCAGAGTTGTTTTTTTCATCGAATTTGCCAGTGCTAACATACCCTGGACTCGATGCGAAATGCAACCAAGGCAGTGACATCCACCCTTGCCGCCCCCGCCCTTCCTCCTCCAGAGGACGTGTTGCAATCCGCCGTGGCGAAAGTCGGCCGGCATGTCTTCCCGCTGTTTCTGCTCATGTTCATCGCCAATTATATTGACCGCGTGAATATCGGTTTCGTCAACTCCTATATGCAAGTCGACCTCGGCATCGGGGCGGCGGCATTCGGCTTGGGCAGCGGGCTGTTCTTCGTCGGATACGCCCTCTTTGAGGTGCCCTCCAATGTATTGATGGCGAAGTTCGGGGCACGCGCGTGGCTCACCCGGATCATGTTCACCTGGGGCCTAGTCGCGGCTGCGATGGCGTTCACCTGGAACGATGCGTCTTTCTATGTAATGCGCTTCCTGCTGGGCGTGGCCGAGGCTGGATTCTTCCCCGGCGTGCTTTACTACTTCACCCAATGGTTGCCGCAAAAGGAGCGCGGCAAGGCCGTGGCCATATTTCTCGGCGGCTCGGCCCTGGCGTCCGTGCTATCCGGTCCTATTTCGGGCGCGCTGCTTTCCGTTCGCGGTTTTGGCTTGCACGGCTGGCAATGGATGTTTCTCATCGAAGGCTTGTTCTCAATCGTATTGTGCGGAGCGAGTTGGCTGCTGGTGAAATCGCATCCGCGCGATGCTGCGTGGCTGACGCCGCGGGAACAAGAAGCATTAGAAACCACCATCGCCGCCGAGCAAACTGAGCGTGAAGCAAGCGGCGGCGCCAGGCTCTCGACTGCCAAGCTTTTGAAAGACCCGCAAATTGTCTTGTTCTGCCTGCTTTACTTCGCGATCCAGCTCACCATCTACGCCGCCACCTTCTGGCTCCCCACTATCATCCGGAAAATGGGCAAGCTCACTGACTTTCAAGTGGGCCTATACAACGCGGTTCCGTGGCTGATTGCCATGGTGGCGATGTACGTCTTCGCGTTGCTCTCGGCAAGATGGCGCTTTCAGCAGGCGTGGCTGGCCGTCGCGTTGATCATTGCGGCTGGCGGCCTGTTCGCTTCCACGTCCGCTTCACCTACATTCTCGTTCATCGCCATTTGCTTCTCAGCAATTGGTTTCAAAGCTGCCTCGTCTCTCTTTTGGCCGATCCCGCAAGGCTATCTGGATGCGCGCGTCGCCGCGGGCGTCATCGCTCTGATCAACTCCCTCGGAAATCTCGGAGGCTTCTTCGGTCCAGCGGCCTTCGGTTACCTGCAACAGCACACCGGCTCCATCTCCGGCGGGTTGTACGGCCTGGGCGTGGCGTCCCTCGCCGCTGCCGCAGCCACGTTCCTCGTTAAAGATCGCATGAAATATGTCCACAACATCTAGCCAGTCTCACGCCACTCCCACTGTCACTGGAATGCGCGTAATCCCGGTCGCCGGGTGTGACAGCATGCTGCTGAATTTAAGCGGCGCGCACGGCCCGTTTTTCACGCGCAACGTGGTGCTGCTTCGCGATAGCGCGGGCCATACCGGCGTGGGCGAAGTTCCAGGCGGCGAAAACATTCGCAAAACCATCGATGACGCGCGCCCGCTCGTCACCGGACAATCGATCGGCAACTTTCATGCCGTGCTCAACTCCGTCCATAAGCAATTTGCCGATCGCGATGCCGCCGGCCGCGGCTTGCAAACCTTTGACCTGCGCACCACGATTCATGCAGTCACTGCGCTCGAGGCGGCGCTGCTTGATCTGCTTGGCCAGCATCTCGGCGTGCCGGTCGCCGCGCTTTTGGGCGAAGGGCAGCAACGCGATGAAGTGGAAATGCTCGGTTATCTCTTCTACATTGGCGATCGAAACAAGACCGGACTGCCTTACGTAGATGGCGCTGGGGCTACCGACGATTGGTCCCGCTTAAGAAATGAAGAAGCGCTAACTTCAGAATCCATCGTGCGCCTCGCCGAAGCCGCGCATGCGCGCTACGGCTTCAACGATTTTAAATTGAAAGGCGGAGTGCTCGCGGGCGAGGCGGAAATTGAAGCCGTCACAGCGCTTGCTGAGCGGTTTCCCCAGGCGCGCATCACGCTGGATCCGAATGGTGCGTGGCCGCTCACCGACGCCATCCGCCTGTGCCGCGGCCGGCAGGATGTCCTGGCATACGCGGAGGATCCATGCGGCGCGGAAAATGGTTATTCGGGCCGTGAAGTGATGGCTGAATTCCGCCGCGCCACCGGATTGCCGACTGCCACCAACATGATCGCCACCGACTGGCGGCAGATGGGACACGCCATCCAGCTGCAATCGGTGGACATTCCGCTCGCTGACCCGCATTTCTGGACCATGCAGGGTTCGGTGCGCGTCGCGCAGATGTGTAACGATTGGGGCCTTACCTGGGGCTCGCACTCAAACAATCACTTCGATATTTCGCTTGCGATGTTTACGCATGTTGCGGCTGCGGCCCCTGGCAAAGTTACCGCGATTGATACGCACTGGATCTGGCAGGACGGCCAGCGCCTCACGCACGAACCTCTTCGCATCGAAGGAGGCAAAGTGAAAGTGCCTGCGCGCCCAGGCCTTGGCGTTGACATTGACTTGAGCGAATTGGCAAAGGCGCATGTGCTGTACCAGCAGCACGGTCTCGGATCGCGCGATGACAGCTTGGCCATGCAATACCTGATTCCAAACTGGAAGTTCGATAACAAGCGCCCGTGTCTGGTGCGCTAAGCGCGGGATAGTTCGAGAATTTTTGCCTGCTGCGGCGACTCATTTGTTTGGATGTGCTGAATGGTTTCCGTTACCGTGTTGTAGGGTTGATTATTTCCTGGGTGCGGCGTTGCTCCCACTGAACGCCAGCCAACCGCAGCGCCGCCAGCGCGGCAATATTGAGAGCAATCAAACTTTTACACTGACGGGCAATACCCGCCCCTCGCTGGTCCGCGCACGGGACCAGGGCGAAGCGGGTCCGGCGCTGCCGTTGATCGGTATCACCCTCCATTTCGCGTTGTCGGCCGCGCAACTGGCCGATCAACAGCAGTTACAGAAACAACAGCTCACACGCAGGACTAGTCAATATCACAAATGGCTGACGCCGGAACAATATGGAGATCGTTTCGGAGTCAATTCCGCGGACCTGGAGCAAATCAGCACATGGCTCGCGCGGGAGGGCTTTTCCGACATTGAGATAGCACGGAGCCGCACGGCCGTCAGTTTCTCCGGAAACGCCGCGCAGGTACAAGCCGCGTTCCGCACCTCCATTCATCATTACCTGGTAAATGGGGAATCGCATTATGCCAGCGCAGGCGATCCCGAACTGCCCAAAGCGCTGCAAGGGATGGTGGCCGGCATAAGTGGATTAGACGATATGCGCCCGAAGCCACGCGTCCGTCCGCATTTGACGTCGAGTAGTAACGGAAATCACTATCTCTTACCCGACGACTTCGCGACGATCTACGATATTCAGCCGCTTTACGGAAAAGGACTTGATGGTTCGAACTCGGCTATTGCCATCGTGGGCCAGAGCGATATTAACTTGAGCGATATTGAAGCATTTCGCACTCATATAGGGTTGCCGCAAAACGACCCGCGGATTATTTTGACGGGCCCCGACCCAGGCACGAATTCCGGTAGTGAGGGCGAAGCGGATTTAGATATCGAATGGGCGGGCGGTATTGCCAGAAACGCGGTGATTGTCTATGTCAATTCGACCAATGCCTTTCATTCGCTGTACTAACCGATTGAGAATACTGTCGCTGCCGTGATTTCAGTCAGCTATTACGAGTGTGAGGCCGATCTTGGGTCAGCGAACAGTAATGCCTTGAATTCACTGCTCCAACAGGCCACCATGGAGGGCCTGACCGTGATAGCTGCCTCTGGCGATTGGGGCGCGGCGGGATGTGACCAAACTTTTCCGGCCACGGCGGGATTCGGGGTGGGCTTGCCGGCAAGTTCGCCATACGTTACTGGGGTGGGAGGCGCCACGTTCAATGAAGGATCTGGCGTCTATTGGAACAGCACGAATAACGTTTACAACGGTTCGGCATTGTCTTATATTCCGGAAGTTGCCTGGAACGATATTTCCATTTCTACTAACTGGGGAGCCAGCGGAGGCGGAGCAAGTGCCATTTTTAGCAAGCCAATCTGGCAAACAGGTGTAGGCGTTCCAAATGACGGCATGAGAGACGTTCCGGATCTGGCCCTTGCCTCTTCGCCCTATCACGATGGGTTTCTTGTTTGCTCGGCGGGTTCGTGCGCCACCGATCAATTTTATGTGGAGGGCGGCACGTCAGTTGCCGCGCCTGCTTTCGCCGCGATTGTGGCGCTTTTGCATCAGGAGATGCAACAGGCGCTGGGTAATATCAACCCTACGCTGTATTTGCTGGCTTCGTACTCCCTGGATGCGTTCCATGATATTACGTCGGGGAACAATATCGTGCCGTGCGCCGCGGGATCTCCCGATTGCCCGGCGGAAACCGGATTAATTGGCTTTACCGCCGCTCCAGGCTACGACCAAGTGACTGGCCTAGGCTCAGTGGACGCCTACAACTTGATTGTGAAATGGAATGGCGACTTTCAACTGTCAGCCACCCCAGCAACACTTTCGATCGGGCGCGGCACGTCCGCCAATGTAATGGTTGCAGTGATTCCACAGGGTGATTTCGCCGGAATGGTCGGCTTTACCTGCTCCGTGGCGAGTTCACTGACAAACACAACTTGCTCAATTCCAGACCCTGTGTCTGGATCACGCCAGACGACTCTTACCATTACCGCCGGGTCAACGGCGGCAGCGCCGCGCTGGAGAGTGGGCGGCCTATGGGCACTGATCGGCTTAAGCGCAGTGCTGCCGTTATTGTTGATGCGCCGACGCAGGCCGGTATGGGCAGGCGCATTCCTCCTGTTGTTCATGGCCGCGCTGTGGGCGAGTTGCGGCGACGGCGGTGGCAATGCAATAGCCAATTTCAAGCCTGTTCTTCAGGAAACAGGGACGGTCACCATCAACGCCACGGGCGGACCATTGTTGAACAATAGCGCCACGGTTTCAGTTTCGGTACAGTAGCCGCTACCCTCTCGCATAACGGCGCGCGTTCTATCCTGAACCTATGCGATCACTCGCGTTCCTGCTTCTCTCCGCTGCCTTGCTACCGGCCCAAACGCCAAAATCCCAGGCGTGGGTGGAAAAAAGTAATCAGAACGCCCAGCTATTGCTGAATATCATCGCGCGCTATTCACCCGAGGATGCAGCTTCTTTGGGCATCACTGGAGTCGATGACAAAATCTCTGTTCCGGCCATCGATGCCGGTGCACGCGAGCGCCGGGACACGGCGGAAGTGCTGCGCGCATTACGTACGCGTCTGACGGCTGAGCAGAATCCATTCGTCAAACAAGATCTCGAAATTCTAATCGCGGAGGGTGAGCGCGAAATCCAGTTTTCCGCCGCTCAAGAGAAGTATCTGCTCCCCTATGACAATCTGGGGCGCGGTATCTTCCAAGGAATCCATAGCTTGCTGGATGACCAAATCGCTCTGGAACGCCGCAAAGCCGCCGTCATTCGCCTGCGCCGCTACACCGGCCTGGACTCAGGCTATAAGCCCATCACGCAACTGTCGGAAAATGTTTTCCGCGAAAAACTCAAAACGCCCGGACTACTCGGGCCTTCCAAATCGGAAGTAGAGCAAGACCTCACCAATACAGACTCCTACATCACCGGAATCGGTCTCCTCCTGGAGAAGTACAAGATGACCGGCTACGCAGACGCTTACGCAAAATTGAAAGAGCAGTTAGCCGGGTACAACGCTTTCGTTCGCAAAGAAGTGCTGCCGAAAGCGCGAACGGACTTTCGTCTTCCTCCGGAACTCTACACCTTGCGCCTGGAAAATTTCGGAGTCGACTATACGCCTAAAGATCTAACAGCCCTCGCACACCGGAGCTTCACCGAAATTCAAAGCGAAATGCAGCCCATCGCTGCCAGAATCGCCAAAGAACGCCATCTGCCTTCCTCCGATTATCGTGATGTCATCCGCAGGCTGAAGAAAGAACAGATACCGGCGGACCAGGTGATGACCGTCTACCATGACCGTCTCACGCAGATCGAAGCCATCATCCGGCGCGAGCACTTAATTACTCTGCCTGGCCGCCCCTGCATCATCCGCATCGCTTCGGCCGCGGAAACCGCTCAACAACCTGCCCCGCACATGGTCCCGCCGCCGCTGAT
>DASXGT010000252.1:0-3043 GCA_036488895.1 Bryobacteraceae bacterium
GTCACCGCGCGCAAAAAGTGGGTGCCAGTGATTTGAAACTGCTCGCCCATCGCCAAGGCGGCCGGGACCACCGCGCAGCCCGGGTGCGCTCCGCCGGAAGTGTAATCGTCATCGCTCTCGTCGGCGTGAGCCAGTTCTCCGTTGGCAAAAGCGGCGTCGATGGGCCCGCAGACGATCTTCGAGGCGACCACCGTCGCCACCTTCTGTCCCCCGCCGTAGGTCCTGGCGAATTGAATGGCATCGCGCCCTGGCGGCAACTCAGATCCGGAAACCATAGCGGCTATGGTGTCGAGAATATGATGCTTCGTATCCTGCACAACTTTTTCAGGCAATTCGGTGGTGCTGGCAGCGGCCATGTAGGTGCTCAGCTTGAGCATTACCGGGCTGAGGTCGGGGGCAGATTCTGTCAGTCCGAATGCCTGCAATTTGGCTAAAAAGGCGGTAGCAGGAAGAAGCCAAACCGCACCGTGCAACATAGAGCGTCTGGTAAGTGTGCCGGTACTGTTTTCGGAAGGTACTTTCTTGCTCGGATCCTGGCCCATTTGCTTCAGCTCCCTTTGAGAGAAAAATCTGCGCACATCCTCTATAGCGTCGAAATCGACACTTTGCAGCCTACGGGGCAACTACCTCTACCACCGGTTCAGCAGTAAACTCATGCTCCCATTTCGCGACCACAATCGTTGCGACTCCATTTCCAATTACATTGGCAAGGGCTCGCGCCATTGACAGGAAACTATCCACGGCAAATAGGAGGGCGAGCCCTTCCAACGGCAGAACGCCGGATGCCCCAACCGTCGTGGCCAGGACGATAAACGCAGCTCCGGTTACGCCTGCAGCACCCTTCGAAGTCACCAGCATGATCGCCACTAGCGCCAGCAGGCGACTGAGACTGAGCGGAACGTGATAGGCCTGAGCAATAAAGACAACGCTGATTGGCAACGACACAGCAAGGCCACCCAAGTTAAATGCGTACCCTGTGGGCAAAACCAAATCGACCACGGAACGGGAAGCTCCAAACTGCTCAAGCTTTACCATCAGCTGAGGCAGAACGCTTTCGGAGGAAGACGTGCCAATGACTAAGAGAATCTCCTCACGAATGTATTTAATTAAACGCATTAAACTAAAGCCAAAGAAATAGGAGATAGCCCCCAGGACAACGAAGACGTAGAATGCTTCCGTCAAATATGTGACCAAGACAAGCTTGGACAACGCTAATAGGGCGCTGGTGCCAAACTTTCCTACTGTGAACGCCATCGCTCCGAAGGCTCCGATGGGGGCAATTCGCATAATGATTTTGATGATTCCAAAAAAAACCATCATCACGCTGTCCATGCCCCGCACAACGGATTGACCACGGCTCCCCATCCCGATCAGAGTGATGCCGACTAACAACGCAATCACTACGACCTGAAGCAGATCGCCCTTTACGAATGCTCCAAGGAAGTTATCGGGAACCGTGCCCATCACGAACTCGAGAAACGAGAACTCCTTACCTTTACTAGCGTAAGCAGCGAAATCGTTTGAAGAAGAAACCGAAGGTGCCGCGGTGACACCCACTCCAGGTTTGAAGATGGCAACAGACGCCAGTCCAATCACGAGAGCAAGAGTTGTTACCACCTCAAAATAGATGAGAGCCTTCAGCCCGATTCGCCCTACCTTGCGAATGTCGCCGATGTGTGCAACCCCCGTGGAAACGCAGAGAAACACTATGGGGGCAATCGCCATGCGGATCAGCTTGATGAAGAGATCGCCAAGCGGCTTCATGGCCAAGGCAAGCTTCGGATCCAGTTTACCGAGCACGACGGCAGCAATGATCGCCAGAAAAACTTGCAGTGTAATGTTATTTCGGAACGAGCGCCTTTTGCCGCCGGACGGCTCGTGCATCTCTGTTGCCCCAGGGTTCTCCATGGATCGTTCTAACCTTCGCAAAGCGTCTGTAAAAGACGGAACAATTCTTTTTTGGATTCGAAACCGATTCCCGGAATATCCGGCAACCCGATATAACTATTTTCTACCGGAGTGTTATCGGCGAATCCGCCGAATGGTTGAAAGATGCCAGGATAAGATTCGTTGCCCCCAAGACCCAAACCAGCGGCGATATTGAGCGATAGCTGATGGCCGCCGTGCGGAATGCACCGCCGGGCAGACCATCCATGCGCCTTCAGCATGTCCAATGTCCGTAAATATTCCACCAGGCCGTAGCTGAGCGCGCAGTCGAACTGTAAGACGTCACGATCAGACCGCATGCCTCCATAGCGGATTAAATTGCGGGCGTCCTGAACCGAAAACAAATTCTCGCCGGTTGCCATGGGTCCGGGATAGTATTCCGCTAACTTTGCCTGCAACTCGTAATCGAGCGGATCACCCGCCTCCTCATACCATCGCAATTTATAGGGAGCAAGCGCTTTCGCGTAAGCGATCGCGGTCTCGACGTCGAAGCGGCCGTTGGCGTCCACCGCCAATTGATCGCTGCTCTTCACGATTTTCAGGAGCGTTTCGATGCGCCGTAGATCTTCTTCCAGCGGCGCTCCGCCAATCTTGATCTTGATGGTGGAATAACCCAGATCGAGATAGCTTTGCATCTCCTGCTGCAAACCTGCCAGGCCTTTTTCGGGATAATAGTAGCCGCCGGCCGCATAGACGAAAACTTTTTCGTCCACCACGCCGTCTCTGAATCGATCGGCAAGAAGACGATACAGGGGTACAGCAGCGATCTTCGCCACTGCGTCCCACACCGCCATATCGAGGACGCCGACGGCGACGGACCTTTCGCCGTGTCCGCCCGGCTTCTCGTTCCGCATCATGGTCGCCCAGATCTTGAAAGGATCGAGGTTCTCGCCGGTGTCATCAAGCAGGCTATCAGGGGCAGCAGCTAACAGTCGCGGAATAAAGCGGTCGCGCAACAGGCCACTCGGGGCATACCGGCCGTTCGAGTTAAAGCCGAAACCTACAACCGGTTTGCCGTCACGCACTACGTCTGTAATGACTGCGAGTGCGCTCACCGTCATTTGACTGAAATCGATATAGGCGTTGCGAATATCGG
>DASXGT010000090.1:0-10167 GCA_036488895.1 Bryobacteraceae bacterium
TTCTCGCGTTCACGACCCTGATTGCCGTGGCCGCTCCGCTTTCCGCGTGGCAGGCGGCAGCGCCGGGCAAGCCGAAACCGGAAGACACGGAAGTGTGGGAGCCGGTGCCCAAGGTGGTGACGCCGGGGGCCACCAATACGGCGCCTCCCTCCGACGCAATCGTGCTGTTCGATGGAAAGAACCTTGACGAGTGGGTACAGAACCGGGACAAGTCGCCGGCAAAATGGAATGTCGCCGGTGGCGTGCTGACGGTGAACAAGGCGAAAGACTCCGGAAATATTGAAACCAAGCGGTCCTTCAAGAACTACCAACTCCATGTCGAGTGGAAGATTCCAGAGAGCATCACCGGCACCAGTCAGGCGCGCGGCAATAGCGGCCTATTTCTGGCCTCCACCGGGCAAGGCGACGCCGGATATGAGCTGCAGATTCTCGATTCGTACAACAATAAGACCTACGTCAACGGCCAGGCCGGCAGCATCTACAAGCAAGCCATTCCGCTGGTAAATCCGAATCGCAAACCCGGAGAGTGGCAGACCTACGACGTGGTGTGGACGGCGCCCACGTTCAGCACAGACGGCTCCTTGAAAACTCCGGCGTATGTCACGGTGTTGTTTAACGGCGTGCTGGTGGAGAATCACTTCGAGTTGAAGGGCGAGACATTCTACATCGGCAAGCCGGTATACAAAAAGTACGATAGCGCGCCCATTAAGCTGCAGGCGCACGGCGACCGTAGCGAGCCGATCAGCTTCCGGAATATCTGGGTCCGGGAACTCAATTAGAAACCCTTCGACAACGCGTTCAGTGAAGTGACCAGTTGAAACTCAAGTCCGAAACGATGCTCAGGTGGCCAATATTTATTGCCTAATGACCAATTGTTGCGATTGCTGTAACTAAATCCGGTCTTCAGGAGTTGGAAACGATTGATGCGGTAGCCAAGAACAAATTCCCCGGTTTCCTGGCGCGCATCAATCTGGCTGGCGGCCCGTCCGGCGGCATCGGTAGCTCCACCGGGCTTCTGCACGCTGCCGCGAATGGCGGCGAAGACGCGCGGCGAAACGATTCGTTTCACCTGAACGTAAGCGCCTTGATCGGAGGGAGACGCAAGAAATCCCGGTACTCCAAAGCGGAAGCGCTGCCATTCCCCTTCGAGTGACCACGGTCCACCGGACCATTGTGCATCCACGCCGATTCCGGTAGCCGAAAAATCCGCTAACCGCGTACCCGCCGGCAAGAGGGGGCCCAGGACATGGTCGAGATAGGGTCCGCGAAATCCGGACATTCCTACATGCAATCCTGCGCGCGCGCTATAACCGGCGCCGGCGGTCCACTGAGCGGACTGACTGCGCGACAAAAGCGATTGCGGATTCGCCGGAGAGCTGTTCGTCAGCTGTAGCCGCGCGTCCAGACGATTCCACGACAATTGCGCCTCTACACCCGGGATGCCGTATAACGTCACCGGAACCATGCCATAACGCTCGGCGCTGGAGCCGCCGCAATGAAATTGGATGTCGCCGTCGTAACTCTGCCGGAGCATATCGGTAAGGTTGCAGGGAAGTTGGTCGGGCCGCAATAGTAAGTTGGCCGTGTAGCGAGGCGGCGGTTCAATGAACGGAGATTTGGAGTCGTCGTATTCGAGTGGGTAGAGACCAAAGGCCGAAGCAAGCCGGCCCGCTTTCAGAAGAAGTGATGCTGAATGGATGTCCGCTTTGTAGCCTACGTAGGCTTGGATGAGGGTAGAACGAACGGCTTGGTCCTTGTCCAAACCGGTCGAATAGGTCAAATAAGAAGACGATTGAGCGCCGAAGACAGAATAAGCAAACCAGTGAGAACCGAGCCGCAGGGAGGGCGAGAGGAGGGCGCGGAAACCACCGCCAGACTCGCTACTTTCACCGGAGTTTCGGCTAACCCTTGCGTTGCCGCTAATGGTCACCGGAACCGAAATGCCGGAGTTTGCTTCCTGGCTCGACGCACTTAAAGGTAACAATAGCGCTACGGCCAAAATGAGCCGCCATTTCCTGATTATCATGACGTCCCCACAATCTCGTCGGTCATCGAATCGACCGTCGCGCCACACTCCACGGGTCGCAATAAGCGCACGGGCACGGAAAACCAAAAGGTCGATCCGGCGTTGGGACTGCTTTGCACCCCGATTCGGCCGCCCATTAGTTCGACTAGCGCCTTTGTGATACTCAGGCCGATACCCGTGCCTCCCTGGCGCCGTGTTAATGAGCCGTCAATTTGAGTGAAATGCTCGAAGATAAGGGCAAGGTTTTCTGAAGCGATGCCGATGCCCGTATCCTCTACGCTGAACGTTAACTCCGCAGCCTCCTCACTCTTCGTTAGATATTGAACGGAGATGCGGATAAATCCGGAGTCGGTAAATTTCGTTGCATTGGCGCACAAATACATCAACGCCTGGCGAATGCGCGCCTCTTCGCCGATGAAGAATTGCGGAATGGAATCGGTGTAGGCGGCTTCCACCGAAACTGGCTTCCTGGCCACTCGCGCCCGCGTCGCCGCGACCACATCGTCGAAGACACCGCGTAGATTCATTTCCGAAAACTTCATCCGCAGCCGTCCGGTTTCGAGTTCCGAGAAGTCGAGTACGTCGTCTATCAAAGCGGCCAGCAACCGGGCTGAATCGCGCACCGTGCGGGCATATTCCACCTGTTCTTCGCTGAGCCCGGTCGATAGCAGAAGATCTGTCATTCCGAGCACGCCGTTGATGGGAGTGCGAAGCTCATGGCTTACGTTGTTCAGGAATTCGGTTTTGAGCCGATTGGCCGATTCAGCGGCTTGTTTTGCCAGAACAAGTTCGTTGCGAGAGCGCCGCTCCGCCTCGGCGACACGATTGAATGCACTCACGACCAGATCTACCTCCCGCACGCCCTTACCTGCGTGGAGCCGTTCCGGCAGGGTTCCCGAAGCGGCGCCCGTCTCCAGTTGCGAGGCTAGAAAACGCAAAGGCCGCGAGACCGAACGGGATGTGACCAAAGTACAGATGAGAGCGACCAGCACGCCGCTCAAACCCACCTCGACCAGCGCCGGAAGAAAGGCACGATTAAAGGCCTGTAACGGGGCGTCCAGTGAGCGGAAAACGAGTAACTGATAGTGGTTGCCCAGTTGCTCGCGCTGCAAGACGGACACTACATAGGATGCGCCTTCGACTTGTACTTCGCAGCCGGAGTCAGGCGTTGGGCAATTTTTCTCAAGCTGGAATTCAAGCTGCTGGACGGCGACCGCCGGAAATGTAGAGCGCACAATTCCGCCGTTCTTCAGAAGCGCGGCTTCGCCACCCGCGGCCAGACGTTGGAGATCAAACCGGCGGCCCAACGTGAGAACCGCCGCCGTTTCACCGCCAATTTCGATGGGTACGGATTGGACTTGAAATAAAACTCCCTGTCTTGCAATCAGTCCGGACGGCGAAGAGCCGAACCCGGCATCGCCCTGTGACTGCGGAGTTTCGGCCACGGTTTTGTCATGTAAGTCCGAGATCGCGAGAAAATCATAAGGAGAGGCGTTTTGAAGTTCTCGAAGCTGCGCCTCAAGCGTCGCCCGCACCTGATTTTCCAGCGACGGGTCTCTATCTGCCTCGGCCAGTAAACCGACCGACGCCTTCAGCCCCGCGCTATCCGTGAGTTTGGCTAGCAGAGCGGAGTTTTGATGCGAGAATTCCAGGTTCGCGCGATTCAGCAGCTCATCTGAATTATGCAGGGATTCGCGCAGATCTTGCCTTACGCGCTGATGAACCGCGCGGTTGATGGCCGCGAAGCTTGCGACCAGCAAGAGGCAAATCGGAACGAAGGAAAATAAGAACGCGCGTGTCGCAAGCGTGAGCCGATGCATGCTTTACCTGTCCGAATCGTCTTTTGGAAGTTCAAACTTGACATGCACGCGGCCAACTGCTGGAACTGAAATAGTCTTGTGAATAAGCCCGGCCGACCGCTGCCACACCATCACGCGGTATTTGCCGGGCGGAACGTTGGCCCATGAGAAGGTTCCATCGGGAGCTGGCCTGGCCGTCCACCGGCTGGAGGTCACCACGATAACGCCGTACATCTCAGGATGTATATGGCAGTAGACCTGAACTATTCCCTGCCGCGAAAATACAACCTCGCGGCTTTTTCCTTCGGCGTAATAACCCAAATCAAATTGCTGCGTTCGCGACAGCGAAAAGATGTTATGAAAAATTGGATCGAGGTTTGGAAAGAGAACTTTCGAACCCGCCGGAATCATCAATAAATCAGGCTCAAAATGCCGCTCATGTTGCTGCATGGTTGCGGTAACTGGAATGGGGACTGATGAGTCGCCCTCAAGCCAGACCGCCACGCGGCCTAGTCCTCCCGGATTCGTCACAGCGCTAGGCTTTTCGCGGACCGCGATTCCGCGCAAGTCGTAAACCGCGGGCGGCAGAGATTTCTTGACCATTCGGGCGTCCAGAGTGATATCTCCACTCACCTCGGAAGCCTTAGCTCCAGCCATGCCAAGACAGAGTGCAACGGCAATCGGCACGAGCCAGTTCATCGACGAGAATTTACCTTACAATTCTCATCGGGACGTAGGCGCCAGTTCTGTAGTCCTATCAATCGCAAAATCCGGACAATTCGCTGACAGCTGGAATAAACTCCCGCCGCGCGGGTTCTGCCTAACGGAGAGAGAACAACTATGAAAATTGGTTTTGTCAGTATGCCCGTGTCAGGACACCTGAATCCCATGACTGCGCTCGCACGCAAGTTGCAAGCGCGCGGAAACGAAGTGGTCTTTATCGGTGTTCCGGATGCCGAACCCTCCGTTCGTGCGGCCAATCTGAATTTCGTGCCCTTTTGCGAGAAGGAGTATCCAGCCGGTTCCATCGGCAAAGGCTATGCCCCCGTGGCGAAATTGCATGGCATGAATGTGGTGAAACATTCCCTCAGCGAATTGTCGCCCGGCCTGCTCAAAGCCGCGTTGGAACATTTGCCGGAAACGCTGGCGGAGACGGGCGTTGAGGTGCTGGTTTTAGATACCATCTATTTCTTCCTTGAACTTGTACCCATGCGTCTGGGCATGCCTTACGCGCACATCTGGAATGTGCTTCACATCGATTTTTCCGGAGCGACGCCCAACTGTCTTTTCAGTTGGCCGCATGAGGCTACTCCGGGGGCTCGCACCAGGAACGGCAAAGGGTTGGAAATCACCGGCGAGCTGCTTGCGCCGGTTGTCGCGGTGGCGCAGTCTTACGCAGATGAGGCGGGACTGCGGATTGATTGGAGCAATCCATCCGCCACTACTTCCAAGCTGGCCGTAATCTCACAGACACCCAAGGAATTTGATTTCCCGGACATCGAATGGCCTGCCCAGTTTCACTACGCGGGTCCCTTTCATGATGGGGAGGGTCGGGGGCAAACGCCTTTTCCTTGGGAAAAGCTGACCGGCCAACCTCTGATTTACGCTTCACTGGGAACCCTGGTGAACGGCTTGGAGCACGTGTACCGCATCATCCTTGAGGCAGTGAAGAAGTTTCCGGAGGTTCAGGTTGTGCTTTCGGTGGGAAAGAATATCAACCCGGACGATCTGGGGCCGATTCCATCGAATACGATCGTCGTCAGCACAGCTCCGCAGATTGAATTGCTGAAGCGCGCGGAACTTTGTATCACGCACGCCGGGTTGAATACGACGCTAGAGGCGCTGGCGCAAGGGGTGCCCATGGTGGCGATTCCGATCGGGTACGATCAACCGGGCACCGCGGCCAGGATTGCGTACCACGGGACAGGTGAATTCGTGGAGGTAGAGAATCTGACAGTGGATGGTCTTTCGGCGCTGATACAGAAGGTTCGAAAGAATGCAAGCTATCGTGACAGAGCGCGTTATTTTCAGGAGGTGATTGCTGAGACTCACGGGCTGGATGTGGCCGCGGAAGCGATTGAGCGGGCATTCGGAATGAATCGGGCGGAGCGGGTTGGTGAATGGGTGGAGTTATCGCACGCCTGAGGCAGGCGGGAAAGCATTTTTTGGGGGCGGGTTCGACGATGTAAGCACCGTCGAACCCGAACCAAGACGTTAGCGATGCCCAAGCCGTTGGTGAAACAGCCGGTGAGCATCTTCCGAGAGGATGTCGCCCGGCCTCTTCATGTGCCCGTCCCGTATGGCGGCGGCTTCTTCGTCATCCGTGCTGTGCTCCGCGTCAGTGGCATTCCGGTCGCGCGGGATCGCCAGGAAAGCGTGGATGTCGCCGGCGCTGGTGATGCCGAAACCTGGAATCTCGCCGGCATCATTGAGCGTGCCGGGAGTCAGCAGGTGCACAAACGGCGAGTCCGGCTGGGTAAGTTTATTAAGCTCGCTCATCACACCGTCGCGCCATATGAACACGTTTGGAGTACCGGCCGCCAGGGTTCCGTCTACCGATGCGCCAACCACTTCGCCCCGATTGTTCATCGCAAGGCCGGCGCTGTTCACGTCGCCAGGGAGGGTTCCCAGGTCTTGCATACCACTTTCCCTGGTCCATACGAAGGCGTGAACGTTCGTATTGCCGGGCAGGACGGAAGCACCGGTTACCTGACCTGCGTTGTTGATCCAGAACGCAACGTTTCCGATAGCCAACAATGCAGGATTTACCGTACCGCCCAAGGTGCCGAGGTCGTAGACGGAGCCGTCTTTTTCCCAGAGCACGGCGTGTGGTCCGTCGGCGAAGGGAGGAAGCGTGGTGTTTGCGCACGAACCCGACACGCCGACCACCTGGCCCTTGTCGTTGATGGAGAACGCCATCCCGACTGAGTCGCCGCTCAGTGGACTCAGTTGCCGAATCTCGCCCTTTCTTGGTCCCCATATCACCGCTTGGAAATCGAACAGTTGCGGTCCGGTTCCGTTCACTGCGGCTCCGGATGGGCAGTCTAAATCCAAAATGTTCTGCTCGGCCATTCCTGCCACTTCACCTCGATTGTTGATGCTGCCAACCGTGCCGTTGTAGCCTCCGAGCGTCGGTAACGGGGTCAGCACGCCGTGCTGCCAAAGAGCGGGCAGGCATGTGAAACCGGTCCCATAAGCGCAAAAATTTTCGTTATGTGGATCTAGCGTGGAGGATTCGGCCTGCAGGTCGGCTTGTCCTCCTTCGTTGACGGCGAACGCTCCGCTGTTCGGCCCTCCCAGTCCCGGTGTGCCGAGGTCCTTGATCTGTCCCTTATCCCAGAGCACGGCGTGTTGCGTACCGTCCGCGGCTGTCGAGATACCGCTGACCAAACCATCGTTGTTAATGGCTGTTGCCTGGCTAAACGTTCCTCCCGGTAGCGTGCCCAGGTCAATGATTTTGTAAGAGGGAGGGAACTTCGATCCCCGTTGTTGCGGTTGCTGCGCCTGCATCGCGAGCGAAGCGAATAGAGCTGTTCCGATGATTCGGGTGGTTACCGTAGATTGCATGTTGTCTCCTTTTGCTTTCTTGCTCTCTGTCTCCTTTAACGGGAACGGTGTTCGAAAACTGTCATCCCTCCGGGAAATTTTCGGGAGCAAAGCGAAACCTGGGGTTCGGCGCGGTGTGTTAAGATTGGCACGCTTTGGCGTTGAGCCTTCGCCCGTGGAGCTTGCCCTTTACGTCCTCTCCCGACCAGATCACCGATTTACTCCAGGCCTGGAACCGCGGAGACGATCAGGCGCTCGACAAACTAACCCCCTTGGTTTATGAAGAGTTGTACCGCGCTGCAAAGCGCTGCATCTCACGCGGGCGGCATGGCAACACGATTCAGACCACGGCCCTGATCAACGAGCTTTACCTGAAAATGATTGATCTGGAGCGGGTGAGCTGGCAGAACAGAGCCCACTTCTTTGCCATTTGCGCGCGGCAAATGCGGCGAATTCTAACGGACTGCTTTCGCTCCGGGCAATATCAAAAGCGCGGCGGCGGAGCAGAGCGAATTTGGCTGACTGAATCGGCCCTGGTGTCGCCGGAGGCGGCCCGTGATGTCCTGGCTATCGACGAAGCGCTGAACCGGCTGGCGCTGGTTGACGAGCGCAAAAGCCAGGTTGTAGAGCTGCGATTTTTTGGGGGACTCAGCGTGAAGGAGACAGCCGATGTGTTGAAGGTTTCTCCGGAGACGGTCATGCGCGACTGGAAGCTTTCAAAAGCCTGGCTGTTGGGCGAGCTAAGAGCCTAAGAGGCAGGATGCAAGCGCGCCGCTGGCAACAAATCGACGAGATCTTTCACTCGGCGCTGCAAGTCGAGGACAACCAGCGCGGCGCTTTTCTGCACGCGGCTTGCGCGGGCGACGAAGGCCTTCAAACTGAGCTTGAGGCATTGCTGGCGCGCTACGGCGAGGCCGGCACTTTTCTGGAGTCGCCTGCCTTGGAAGTGGCGGCGGAAGCGCTGGCGAAGGCCGGCTGCATCGATATAGGACCCGAGGACGTTGCGGAGCCGGCGGCGGTGGGCGAGACCATCTCGCACTACAGAATCCTTTCGAAGCTGGGCAGCGGCGGCATGGGAATCGTCTACGAGGCGGAGGATTTGCGCCTGGGGCGCCGGGTAGCGTTGAAATTTCTGTCCGGGAACCTAGCGGCCAACTCTGAAGCCTTGCAGCGCTTTGAGCGGGAGGCCCGCGCCGCGTCTTCCCTGAACCATCCGAATATCTGCACGATTTATGGAGTGGAGCAGCACAATCACCAGCCCGTGATTGTGATGGAGGCGCTGGAGGGCGTGAGCCTGACCGGGAGAATTCGCGAGGGACCGATCCCTCTTGACGAGCTCCTGGAATACGCCGTCCAAATAGCTGATGCCTTGGGAGCCGCCCACGAAAAGGGGATCATCCACCGGGACATCAAACCGGGAAACATTTTCCTTGCCCGCAATGGGCGGCCCAAGATCCTGGATTTCGGAGTGGCTAAAGTAATTCGTCCGCATGACGCCCAAGATGGGTTCGAGGCGGAAGCGCTCACCTTGCATGGGTCCATTCCCGGCACAACCGCCTATATGTCTCCGGAGCAGGCGCGTGGAGAAGAGACCGGCGCAGGCAGCGATCTGTTTTCGCTGGGCGTGGTGCTCTACGAAATGGCGACGGGCAAGCAACCATTCGCGCGAAAAAATCCGGCTTTAACCACTGATGCCATTCTGAACGTCCGCCCCGCCAGCCCTACCAGCCTGAATCCGGCGCTGCCTGTCGCACTCGACACGATCATCTTTAGGATGCTCGAAAAAACCTGTGAGCTGCGCTACCATCACGCAGCCGACATCTGCTCGGATCTGAAGCGCCTCAAGGCGGGCCGGGAATCAAGGCAAGCGATAGCTTCCGGCAACGCTAGAATCTGGCGGCGCGCCGCGGCATCTGCCTTCGGCATTATTGCGATAGCTTCCGGCCTCTTCTTCTATGTGCGCCGGACCCCTAGGCTGACCGAAAAAGACACTATTGTTCTGGCCGATTTTAAGAACGCCACGGGCGATCCGGTGTTTGACGGAACACTTCGCCAAGGCTTAGCGCTACAGCTGGAGCAATCGCCTTTCCTTAGCCTCGTCTCCGAGGAGCGTATCCAACAGTCGCTCCATATGATGCAGCGGCCGGCCGATGAACGGCTGACTCCGGAACTCGCGCGCGAAGTCTGCGAGCGGACCGGAAGCGCGGCTGTGTTGGAAGGCTCGATCGCCAGTCTGGGAAGTCAGTACGTGATAGGGTTGCGCGCGAAGAATTGCCGCAGCGGTGATGTCCTTGATGAGGAGCAAGCCCAAGCATCCAGAAAAGAAGATGTCCTCGGCTCCTTGAGTCAGATCGCGCGTAAGTTCAGAACGCGGGTCGGCGAATCGCTCGCCACCGTTGAAAAGCACGCAACTCCGCTGACCGAGGCCACCACGCCGTCACTTGAAGCGTTGAAAGCCTATAGCGCGGCGTGGCGGGTGTCGTTTTCAACCGGGCCGCCCGCCGCCGTGCCCTTTCTGTTGCGCGCTATTCAGATCGATCCGAATTTTGCGATAGCGCACGCGTTTTTGGGGAGCACGTACGGCGCAATTGGGGACTCCGTGCTCTCGGCGAAGAGCACCAGCAAAGCTTATCAGCTGCGAGATCGCGCCACTGACCGCGAGCGCTTCTTTATCATGCTTACTTACGATCTGCTGGTGACGGGAAACCTGGAGAAGGCGAAGCAGACGGGTGAGTTGTGGGCGCAGACTTATCCTCGCGATGCGCAGCCTCACGGCTTTTTGTCGTGGATCGCTCA
>DASXGT010000265.1:0-18754 GCA_036488895.1 Bryobacteraceae bacterium
GTCGCGCGAGGTCGGCGCTGACATTTATCAGCTCACTAAATTCAAACGGTCAAACCAAAACACCTGCATCAGCCAAAAGCCGATTGTTCATCAAGGACAAAAGGTGAAGAAGGGCGATGTGCTGGCCGATGGACCTTGCACTGAGGCGGGCGAACTCGCTCTTGGCCGCAATGTGCTGGTGGCCTTTATGCCGTGGCGCGGTTACAACTTCGAAGACGCCATCGTGGTCAGCGAGAAGTTGGTCAAGGAAGACTATTACACCTCGATCCATATCGAAGAGTTCGAAATCGAGGCGCGTGACACCAAATTGGGGCCGGAAGAGATCACGCGCGATATTCCGAATATCGCTGAGTCTTTTCTGCGCAACCTGGACGATAGCGGCATCATTCGCATCGGCGCGACCGTGAAGCCGGGCGACATTCTGGTGGGTAAGGTGACGCCGAAGGGCGAAACGCAGCTCACTCCGGAAGAAAAGCTGTTGCGGGCGATTTTCGGCGAAAAGGCCGGCGACGTGAAAGATGCATCGCTCTATTGCCCGCCGGGCATTGAAGGCACCATTGTGGATTGCAAGGTGTTTTCACGCAAGGGCGCGGAGCTGGATGAACGCTCTAAGCAAATTCTGCAGTTGCAGGAAGAGCGGCTGCACCGCAACCTCGAAGACGAAAAACGTATTTTGAGCGATGAGCGCGCCAAGCGTTTGGAAGCGCTGCTCAAAGACAAAGAGCTGCAGGCCGACCTGCACGACGAAAAGACGAATAAAAAGCTGCTGTCGAAAGACACGCCGCTGACGCGCGACCTGCTTGAGAAATTGAAGGCGCGCGATCTGAAGCGCATGCGTCTGGCGACGAAAGACATTCGCCTGAATGAGCAGATCGACGAAATCGAAGAAATGACTTCGCGGCAGATCGCGGTGCTTGAAAAGATCACCGAAGAGAAGATCGCGAAGCTGCGCAAGGGCGACGAATTGCCTCCGGGCGTGATCAAGCTGGTGAAGGTCTACATCGCCATGAAGCGCAAGCTTTCGGTGGGCGATAAGATGGCCGGCCGGCACGGTAACAAGGGTGTGATTGCGCGCATCGTTCCGGAAGAAGACATGCCGTACATGCCGGATGGCACGCCGGTTGAGATTGTTCTGAATCCGCTGGGCGTTCCTTCGCGTATGAACGTCGGTCAGATTCTGGAGACGCACTTGGGCTGGGCAGCCGAAAAGCTGGGCTTGCACTTCGCGACTCCGGTGTTCGACGGCGCGGCTGAGAAAGACATCAAGGATCGCCTGACTGAAGCCGGGTTGCCGACCTCAGGCAAAATCGAACTGCATGACGGCGTGACGGGCATGATGTTTGAACAGCCGGTAACGGTTGGCTACATCTACATGCTGAAGCTGAGCCACTTGGTGGATGACAAGATCCACGCACGGTCTATCGGACCGTACTCGTTGATCACGCAACAGCCGCTTGGCGGTAAAGCGCAGTTCGGTGGACAGCGCTTCGGTGAAATGGAAGTTTGGGCGCTGGAAGCATACGGCGCGGCTTACATTCTGCAGGAATTGCTGACGGCGAAATCGGATGACGTCTACGGACGCGCGAAGATCTACGAAGCCATTGTTAAGGGCGAAGCCGCCGCTGAACCAGGCGTGCCGGAATCGTTCAATGTTCTTATCCGTGAGTTGCAGAGCTTGTGTCTCGACGTGGAGCTAATGAAGAAGCCGCGCGAGATGCAGGACTTGGCGCACGCAGCGGATTAACCATCGACATGCGTTGCGAACGGAACGCCGCGGCCTAAATATACCGGACCGCGGTATTCCGGCAGAAGAAGAACTGAAAAGGTATTTAAGGACTATTCATGTATCGTTCCTCTCCATACGAAAGAGCCAACTTAATTGCCGACTTCGATTCCATCCGGATTAGCTTAGCCTCTCCGGAAAAGATTCGCAGCTGGTCGCATGGTGAAGTCACCAAGCCGGAGACCATCAATTACCGGACGTTTAAGCCGGAACGGGATGGCCTCTTCTGCGCCCGCATATTCGGACCGGTCGCCGATTGGGAATGTCTGTGCGGAAAATACAAGCGCATGAAGCATCGCGGAGTAATCTGCGATAAGTGCGGCGTGGAAGTAACGCTTTCGCGCGTGCGCCGGGAACGCCTGGGCCACATTGAACTGGCCAGCGCATCCTCGCACGTGTGGTTTTTCAAGGGACTGCCGAGCCGCATTGGTTACTTGCTCGATATCACGCTGCGTGAACTTGAGCGGGTGCTCTATTACGAAGCGTTCGTGATTATCGATCCAGGCGAAGCCACGGGCTTGAACCAGGGCGAAGTGATCAGCGATGAGCGCAAGCGTCAGCTTGATCAGGAATTCCCCGGCAAATTCGTCGCCATGATGGGCGCCGAAGGCGTGAAGGAATTGCTGAAGCGCATCGACGTTGAATCGTTGAGCCTTGAAATCCGCGAAAAGATGAAGACGGAAACTTCAACTCAGAAAAAGTTGAAGTACGCCAAGCGTCTGCGCGTGGTGGAAAGCTTCCGCAAATCGGGGAACAAGCCCGAGTGGATGATTCTGGACGTGATTCCGGTCATTCCGCCTGAGCTGCGCCCGCTGGTGCCGCTGGATGGCGGCCGCTTTGCTACCTCGGATCTAAATGATCTGTACCGCCGCGTCATCAACCGCAACAACCGTTTGAAGAAACTGATGGAGCTACACGCTCCTGATGTGATTGTCCGCAACGAAAAGCGCATGCTGCAGGAAGCAGTGGACGCGCTGTTTGATAACGGACGCCGCGGCCGCGTGCTGCGTGGCGCAAACAACCGCCCGCTCAAATCACTCTCCGATACGTTGAAGGGCAAGCAGGGCCGCTTCCGCCAGAACCTGCTCGGCAAGCGCGTTGATTACTCGGGCCGTTCGGTGATCGTGGTTGGACCGGAGCTCAAGCTGAATCAGTGCGGTCTTCCCAAGAAGATGGCGCTGGAACTGTTCAAGCCGTTCATCTATCATCGCTTGGAACAGCGCGGACATTGCACCACCATTAAGCAAGCCAAGGAATTGGTGGAGCAGCAGGACCCGGTGGTTTGGGACATTCTGGAAGAGGTCATCAAGGATCATCCGATTCTGTTGAACCGCGCTCCTACGCTTCACCGTCTGGGCATTCAGGCGTTTGAGCCGGTGCTGGTGGAAGGCAAAGCCATTCGCTTGCATCCGCTGACTTGTACCGCCTTCAACGCCGACTTCGACGGCGACCAAATGGCCGTTCACATTCCGCTCTCGCCGGAAGCACAGATTGAAGCCACGACGTTGATGTTGGCGTCGAACAACATTCTGTCTCCCGCGCACGGCGCGCCGATCACCGTTCCTACGCAGGATATGGTGCTGGGTCTTTACTATCTAACGAAAATGCGCCCCAATTCCAAGGGGTCGGGCCGCACCTTTGCCTCCATGGAAGACGTTCTAATCGCGCTCGAAATGGGCGAAGTGGAAACGTTGACCGCTATCAAGCTGCGCTACACCGGCAAGGTGATCGACTTGACCAAGGCGTTCGATAACCAGAACATTCTGCACACCGAGCCGATTGAGTTCACCAAGCAGTATATGGACACGACGGTTGGGCGGGTGATTCTGAACGACGTTCTTCCAAAGGAAATGCCGTTTATCAACGGTCTTCTGAAGAAGAAGGGCGACAGCCAACTGGTTCAGTATTGCTACCTGAAGTTCGGGTTGCAGATCACGGTGGCGATGCTTGATGAAGTCAAGAAGCTTGGCTTCCTGTATGCGACGCGCGCCGGTATCTCTATCGGCATCGACGACATGGTGGTTCCTACCGAGAAGCCGGGCTTGGTGCACGAGGCTGAAAAGCAAGTCATCGAAGTGCAGCAGCAGTACCAGGAAGGCGCGATCACGCAGTCCGAGCGCTATAACAAAATCATTGAAATCTGGTCGAAGGTCACGGAAGTGGTCTCCGAGAAGATGTTCAAGAACATGGAAGAGGACGACCGCACCGGCCGCGTCCTGAACCCGATTTACATCATGGCCGATTCGGGCGCCCGCGGCTCGAAACAGCAGATCCGCCAACTCTCCGGTATGCGCGGTTTGATGGCCAAGCCCTCGGGCGAAATCATCGAGCAGCCAATTACGGCCAACTTCCGCGAGGGGTTGGACGTGTTGCAGTACTTCATCTCCACGCACGGCGCGCGTAAAGGTTTGGCCGACACCGCTCTGAAAACAGCGGACTCCGGCTATCTCACCCGCCGCCTTTGCGACGTGGCGCAAGACGTCATCATTTCCGAAGACGATTGCGGCACCACGGATGGTATTTATGTGGAGCCGATTATCGAATCGGGCGAAATTATCGAACCGTTGCGCGACCGTATTGTGGGCCGCGTGGCGCTTGAAGATCAGCGCGATTACGAGAACAGCTTGATTGTCAGCGTGAACGAAGAGATCACGGAAGATCTGGCCAGCTCGATTCAGGCGGCCGGTATTGAGCGCGTGAAAATTCGCTCGGTGCTGACTTGCGAATCGAAGCGCGGCGTCTGCCGTCTCTGCTACGGCCGTAATCTGGCTACCGGCAGAATGGTGGAACGCGGTGAAGCTGTCGGCATCATCTCGGCGCAATCCATCGGTGAACCCGGTACACAGTTGACGATGCGTACGTTCCACATTGGTGGCGCGGCGACTCGAATCAGCGAACAATCCACGCAAGACGCGAAGAGCAACGGCTCGGTGAAGTTCAGCAACGTCAATACGGTTCGCAACAACAAGGGCGAACTGATTGCGATGAACCGCAACGGCATCCTGATCGTTCTCGACGAAAAGGGTCGCGAGCGCGAGCGTTATCCAGTAGTCTACGGCGCTAAGGTCAACGTGGCGGACGGCGCGCCCGTGAAGGCAAACCAGATCCTGCTTGAATGGGATCCTTACACGTTCTCGATCTTGACGGAAGTTACCGGCACCATTCACTTCAAAGATTTGATTGATGGCGTGACGACGACCGAACAGGTAGACGAAATCACCGGTAACATGCAGGTGGTGGTGACGGACTCGACCGATGAAAAGCGTTTTCCGACTGTAATGGTGCGCCCCACTGGCGGCGGCCGCTCGGAAGAGAAGCGCTACATCATGCCGACCCATGCTCACTTGATGGTGTCGGATGGCGAAGAATTGCACGCCGGCGACGTGATCGCGAAGATCCCGCGCGCCACAACCAAGACCAAGGACATCACCGGCGGTCTGCCGCGCGTGGTGGAGCTTTTCGAAGCTCGCAAACCGCGTGAAACGGCCGTCATTGCTGAAATCAACGGCGTCGTGAAGTACGGCGAAGTGGCCAAGGGTATGCGTAAGCTTTACATCGTTGGCGACGACGGCGTGCAGAAGGAATACGCAATTCCGCGCGGCGTTCACATCAACGTGCAAGAAGGCGAGCGCGTGCGCTCGGGCGATCCGCTTATGGATGGTCCGCGCAATCCGCACGACATTCTGGCTGTGCTCGGCGAAAAAGAACTGCAGAAATACCTGGTGAACGAGATCCAGGAAGTCTACCGTCTGCAGGGTGTGAACATCAACGATAAGCACCTCGAAGTGATCTCGCGCCAGATGATGCGCTGGGTCAGAATCGAAGACATCGGCGATACAGAATTCCTGCCGGAAGAAGTTGTCGATAAGTTCCGGTTCCGGGAAGAGAACAATCGCGTGATTGAGGCGGGTGGACGTCCGGCAACGGGTAAACCGATCCTGTTGGGCATCACCAAGGCTTCGCTTTCAACCGATTCGTTCATTTCGGCGGCGAGCTTCCAAGAGACGACGCGTGTGTTGACCGAAGCCGCTATCAACGGCAAGGTGGACTACCTGCGCGGCTTGAAGGAGAACGTCATTATGGGCCGGCTGATTCCAGCCGGTACCGGTATGGAGTTCTATCGGAAGGTGAAGATTGCGGGCGAGGACGTGGTGGAAGAAGAGCCAGCGCCCGAGCAGGAAGTTTCCTTCGCGGATGGCTTGCAGGATTATTCGGACGAGGCGCCGAGTGTTTACACTGGCGGACTTTCCGACGATCTCGCGGCGGAAGAAGCTTTGCGATCGATTGGCAACACCGACGAAGTGTAACGGCGTTTTCATAAAGCAGGTGTAAGTTGAAAGGGCGGTCTTAAGGGGCCGCCCTTTTTTTGTTTACGGAGGTGATGATGATCAGCCATGTGAAATTTCTAGGAGTTTGCGTTAGCGACCAGGATCGCGCCCTTGCGTTTTATACGGAGAAGCTTGGCTTCCAGCTGAAGACAGATATGCCGTTCGACGGCGGTCAACGCTGGATTGAATTAGAGATTCCGGGCGCGCAGACCCAAGTTGTCCTTTTTACTCCCAAGGGGCTGGAAGACCGGATCGGCGGTTTTATCAACAGCTCGCTCGCTTGCGACGATTTGGATAAGACGTACGAGGAGTACCGGTCACGCGGCGTAGAATTCACCGCGCCGCCCACCAAGCAGCCTTGGGGCGCTTTTGCGATGTTTAAAGACCCGGACGGCAATACGTTTGTGCTTAGTTCGGAAACGAAGAAGTAACGGATTTCCCGCAGGGGAAGAGACGCACGAAATCATTAGCGAAGATGGGCTGGCGCGTCCAAACCCAACTGGCTTGATTTTTCCAGGCGGCGTCAGTGTCTTTCGCCACAACGTAATCCAGGGGCAGAGCGTCGCAAGCAGGTTGGAAGGTATCGGAACTTTTATCCGCAAACAGCGCGGTTAGACGGCTAACGATGGGCGCGCACAACTGCGATTCTCCGCCAAATGTGGTGTTGCAACTGCCGTCCGCGGCAATGGTCTGGCGCTCCGCATAGAGCCCGTAGAAAGTGTCTTGTACGGCCGGATTTGGGTTTTGTTGAATAATCGCGTCGGCCAGAGTGTTTGCCTTCAGCCATTCGTAAGCCTCGCGGTTCGAGTAAGTCCTGAGTCCGAGTTTCTCATCGTGCGCGAGCCAGTTGACATGGGGCATTGCGCCCGCGTCTGAAAGCAGTGGATAAAATCGCTGGAGCGCTAGATCGTAAGCGGTTCCCGCGGCTCCCAGCACGAGCAAGAGAATCAGTCCGGATTTTGCTTTACGAAAACACAGGAAATCGGCTGCGCAGATGAGCAGGATGAACTGTGCGACCAAGAAACCGCGCCAACCTAGATCGTTGTTCTCGATGACGCCGGATTTGACAAACGTGCAGATGACGACGCTGGTTGCCAACATAGAAACAGCCGCGAGCTCATGGCGGGTGGCAGGACGCCGTTGAGCGCGAAAATTTCTCCAGATCATGATTCCAGCGGCGAAGAAAAAGCCGAGTTCGAGGAAGTAGTTGAGCGGCAATAATACGAGATCCGCGGCGGAGATTTGCCAGGTCGTCCAGCCGAACGCTTTTAGCGTGCCTTCGAGAAAATAGAACCGCCGGATGGTGAGGTACAGCGGCGTGCCGCCCGAGCCGGGACCGCTTAGGCCGTGGAGGAAGGGAAGAGATGCCAGGAGAGCGATTGCTCCCGAGAAGACGACGAATGCGGCGTCGCGATGCCATTTTTTTGAGATTGAAATAACAATCCACACCAGCAGGAACGCTGCGAACACAATCGCTATGTAGACGGCTGCCCCTACACTGGTCGCGAAGGCAAGACCGGCGATTCCTGCGGCCACCACTCGGTTGCGCTTGTCTTTTGGTAATTCCCAAAGCAGCAAAAAACCGGTGAGGCAGGCGATGAGGCCCGCGAGGTAGTGGGATTCCCAGAGCATTGTGTAAAGAAAGCCGTCGACTTGATCGTTCCACCATTCCACTGATGGTGGGAAGACGCTGCCGGGAATACGTCTGGTCATCCATAGGATCAGGAGAGCTGGAAGAATATCTAGGCCGGTGACCCCCAGCAGCGCGATGCCGGTAAGCGTGCGCTTGGCGTGGAGGCACGCTCCGCTTGGGTTGAAGAAGCGCAAGTACAGCGCAATTACGCCGATCAACCCGATGCCGCACCAGATGTTTGCTCCCATTAGGGCAACACGCGCATCGAGCCCTAGCTTTTGTAGAAGAGCGGGTTGTATGAGCCAGAAATAGTGATAGCGCAAAGGGACGGCGTGGCCGGGGAAAAAGAAGGGATTGGGCGCGGGTATACCGAATGCCGCGATGGAATGGGTGAAAGCGCTCCGGACTGCGTAATCGAAACCGGTCATGGAGAAATAGAGTCGGCTTCCGGTTTGAAGATCGGTGAGTAACAGAGTGGCAATGATGACCCAAGCGGCCACGGCTCCCAGGATCTTTGGATTTAGTCTTGTGAATGCGAACTCGCGAATGAAGAGAGCGCAGGCGAAGACGGCTAGCGCGCCGTACAGGATGAGAGTTGCTGTCAACGAAGCCCAGCGGCCGACGAAATAGCTGAGGAGCGGCCCTAGCGCAATGGAGAGCGTGACGCTGAGCGCCAGCCGGCACGGAAAGGCTCGTGTACGGAAACGCATCAAGTCGAGCAGCCAGCCCAACGCGTACCCGGGCGTTAAGGCTATTAGCGAGAACAAAGCGAACGCCAGGAGAATCCCGGCGCAGTCAGCGGTCATGTAATCATGCGGCGTCAATAAGAAAAGTGAGTTTCGGACGGCGTTTCTCTCTCGGGCGACCGCGATAATAGTAATAGCTTCATGCGGCTTGCCTGTCCGGGGCTTCTCTCTTGGTTTGAGAGAGGCGCCACGATTGTTACTCCTACTCCTTTATTGGCTGCTGCCGCCTCAGAGCAGTGTTCGCGGAGCCAGCTTGCGCTGGGCCGTGAAACGTGGGCGCGGCCCGCGATCCGCAGCGTTGGCGCGTGGCTTACCGAATGCTGGCGTGAGGCGCGCTACAGTAGCCGGGACGTTCCAACGATGCTTTCGCGTTCGCAGGAACTGGCGCTGTGGAATCGGATTATTGAGGCGGAGAATCCGGAGTTGTTTGATGTTTCGGCGGCGTCGCGGTTGGCGCATAAGGCGGCGGATCTGCTGGCGGAACGGTATATCGCGGCGGAGACCGAACTGTGGGAGGAGCACCCCGATGCGCGACAGTTTCAGCGCTGGCTGCGGTTGTTCCGGCGCAAGTGCCAGGAACAGAATTGGGTGACTCGCGCAGGTTTGTGGCGGTTGCTACCGGATTGGATTTCGGAGGGTGTCATAGATCCGGGCGTTACGGTGTTTGTTGCGTTTGTCTCCAGCACGCCGGCGCTGCGGGCCGTTCAACAAGCGCTGGGCGAGCGGTCTATCGAACTTGCGGTGGAATGCGGTGCGCCGGAATCCATGACCGTGAAGCAGTTTGAAGATCCTGCTTACGAAGTGGAGTATGCGGCGCGCTGCGCGCGAAGTTGGTTTGAAACGGATTCGTCGCAATCGATAGGCGTGTTTGTGCCTGGACTCGCGAAACAATACGCTTCCGTGGAACGGGCGTTTCAGCGCGTGTTTGGCGGACCTGTGTTTCATGTGAATGCGGGCGTGCCGCTGCAGCGTCATCCTCTCATCTCGGGCGCTTTGCTGTTACTGGATTTGGCTAAGCCGCGTATTCACCACGCTAATGCGGGAGCGATTTTGCGGTCGCCGTTTCTGAAAGGCGCCGGTGTGGAACGCAGCGCGCGGGCGTTGGCCGATTTGGAATTGCGCCGATGGCGGGAGATGGACTTTTCGCTGAGGGACTTGGAAAAGGCCTCGCGAAATTGTCCGGTGCTGACGGAGACGTGGCTTAAGGTTCGCAGCGTTTTGCAGCAGAAGGCTTTGTTGCAGGAATTGGCGGAGTGGAGTCAGTTTCTGGGCGATCTGGTGGAGGCAGCCGGTTGGCCTGGGGATGCGGAGCTATCCGAACAGGAACAACAAGTGGTGGAAGCGTGGAAGAATGCGCTTTCCGATTTGGCCGCGCTGGGTTTGGTGGCTCCCGCTTCCGACTTTGATTCGGCCGTGGCGCAGTTGCGGCGCTTGTTTTCAAGCCCGGTGGAGCAGGGCGACTGGTCCTCGCCAGTGCAAATTCTAGAAGCTTTGGATGCGCCTGGATTAGCGTTTGACCGGGTGTTAGCCCTGGGACTTTCAGAAGAAACCTGGCCGCCGCCGCAAGCGCTTTCGCCGCTGATTCCGCTGACCGTGCAGCGTGCGAATCAAGTGCCGGGCAGCTGGGCGCAAAGCGGGCGCGAAGAGCGAGAACGCAGCACGCGCGCGATCTTTGATGCCGCGGCTTTCGATGTAGTTGTGACTCATTGCGGCCGGTTGACGCCGCTGGTTCGAATGAAGAGCTCACCGGTGGAGAGACAGGTTGCAGCGCGCGTGATGCCCAGCATGCCGTTGGAACAGATGGCGGACTCGAAAGCGCCGGAGTTTCAGGCAAGCGGCGATGCGCGCGGCGGAACCAGTGTTATTAAGGCCCAATCGCAGTGTCCTTTCCGTGCTTTTGCGGAGTATCGTTTGCAAGCCAGGGCTCCTGATGATGCGTGTTTTGGTTTTGATGCGCGGGACCGCGGCAGCTTTGTGCATCGGGCGCTAGAAGGCTGCTGGCGAAGGTTGGAATCGCAAGCTCGCCTGCGCGCGATAGCTCCCGGTGATTTGCAGTTGCTAGTGAGAGAAGTTGTGAGTGAGGCCGTGAGCCGGGATGAACGTGGTCCGCTGCATGTGTTGATCAGCCGCACGGAACGCGAACGGTTGGAAACATTGCTGCTGGAATGGCTGGCGGTGGAGCGGGAACGTCAACAGCCGTTTAGCGTGGAGACGGTAGAGCAGGAGCAGTTTTATGAAGTACCGGGTTTGCGGCTGAAAATGCGGATTGATCGCATTGACCGGCTGAAGAACGGGAACCTGGTGTTGATCGATTACAAGAGCGGAAAACAGAGCAGGCCGAAGCTGGAAGGCGCGCGTCCGGCTGAGCCGCAATTGCTGGTGTACGCATCGGCTTTACGTGAAGAGGTGGATGGGATTTTCTTTGGCCAGGTGAAGCCGCGCGAAGTGAAGGCGGTTGGATTTTCGCGCGAGAGGCAGTTCAAAGGGCAGACGGCGCAAGTCAGAAAAGATTGGGATAGTTACATGGAGAGCGCGAAGGCCAACGTAGAAAAACTCGCGCTCGGCTTCTTGCACGGCGAGGCGGCGGTGGACCCGATCAAGGGCGCGTGCGAGTATTGCGGCGTGAAGCCGTTGTGCCGGGTGAACGAGATGCGGGGCGCGCAAGAAGAGGACGAAGAGTGACCAGGGACGAAGCCGCGCGCGAAGCTGCGCTGGATCCGTGGAAGTCATTCATTGTGGAAGCGCCGGCGGGGTCGGGAAAAACAGCGCTGCTAACCCGAAGGTTTCTGCGCTTGCTCAGCGTGGTGGATCGGCCCGAATCAATTGTGGCGATGACGTTCACGCGCAAAGCAGCGGCGGAGATGCGGGAGCGCATTCACCAGGCGCTGCTGGACGCGGAGTGTGGAACGCCAGTCGAGAATGCGTACCAGGATCGCACCAGAGTACTGGCGGCGCAGGCGCTGGACAGAGATAAAGCAAAAGGTTGGAACCTGCTGGCCGATATTGGGCAATTGCAGATTCAGACGATAGATGCGCTCTGTGCGATGCTAGCGCGGCAGATGCCGGTGGTGTCCGAGTTTGGCGGGATTGGCAATGTGGTTGAAGACGCGCGCGAACTGTACCGGCTGGCGGCGCGCAATACGCTGCGCAATTTAACGGAAGGCAGCGAGCACGACGCCACGTTATTCGGCCGCTTGGCCTTACATTTCGACAACGATATCGCGGGTTTGGAAAAGCAAATCGCGAGCATGCTGCAGAAGCGCGATCAGTGGGATTTTTTGACGAACGACGAAGAAGATCCGCTGGTCAGCGATTTTTGCCAGGTGTTGAATAATGCCCGGCAAGCTCTGCGTGAAGTTTTTCAGCAAACGGAGACGGTGGATTTTAGCGAGGTGGCGCATGCGGCGCGTAGAGCTCTGGGAAAGCCAGAGACGCCGACAGACCTGCTGTATTCACTGGACTACCGCATTGAACATCTGCTGGTGGATGAGTTTCAAGACACGTCGCGGGCGCAGTACAACCTGCTTTGCGCTTTGACGGAGCAATGGTCGGATGACGGCGGACATACGCTGTTCCTGGTGGGCGATCCCATGCAGAGTATTTACCGGTTCCGGGAAGCCGAGGTGGCGTTATTTCTGCGGTGCTGGGAGGACCGGCAACTTGGTTCGGTGCGGCTGGAACCGCTGCGGCTTACTTCAAACTTTCGGAGTACGCCGGAATTAGTCACCTGGGTGCAGGAGAAGGTCAGTCCCGTGATGGCGGAGGATAATCCGCGGCTGGGAGCAGTTCAGTTTCGGGAGTCGGAAGCGGCGCGTGAGGAGAACGGCGAGGTTCCTCAGCTTATCGCGTTGCTTGACGATAACGATGGCTCGAAAGAAGCGGCGGAGATTGTCAACCTGGTGACGAGAACGCCGGAAGGGCAATCTATCGCGATTCTGGCGCGCGGAAGGCAGCACTTGACGGGCATTCTGCCGGCGCTGCGGCGAGTGGGGATCGCGTACCGCGCGCTCGAGATCGATGCGTTGAAGGATGAGCAGCATGTGGTGGATCTGATCTCGCTCACGCGCGCGCTGCTTCATTTGGGTGACCGGGTATCGTGGTTGGCGTGTTTGCGCGCGCCATGGTGCGGGCTTACTTTAGCGGATCTCTCGGCGTTGGCGGAGAATGAGCCGAACCGGACGATTTTGGATTTGCTCTCTGATGTGGATAAGATTGGCAGCCTTTCGCCGTCCGGGCGTAGCAGGGCGGTGCGGGCGCAGGAAGTTCTTTCGGCGGCGGTGGAGCGCGTGGGGCATTTGCCGCTGCGCGATCTAGTGGAGCGGACATGGTTTGCTTTGGGCGGACCCGCGACGCTGCGGGAAGTGAATCAACAGGACGATGCGGCGACATTTCTTGACCTGTTGGAAAGCTTGGAAGAAGGTGGCATTCTGCGGGACTTCAGCCTGCTAGAGCAGAAGCTCGAAATCTTCTATGCCAAGCCGTCGTTGGAGGAAGCGCGCGTGGATGTGATGACGATTCACGGGGCCAAGGGGCTGGAGTTCGACACCGTGATCATTCCGCAAATGGCCAGGGGTACGCGCGGGTCAGACCGTGATTTGCTGGTGTGGTCGGAAGATGCGTTGGCGGCGCAACCGCAGAAGAGCGATAAAGATTCCAAGTACGATTTGATCTGCAAAGAGAACAATCAAAAAGAAGCGGAGGAAATGAAGCGCCTGTTTTATGTGGCGTGCACCCGCGCGAAGAATGCACTTTACCTGGTGGGCAATGTAGGCAGAAAACAGGGCGGCCAGGAAGTGAAGACGCCGGCTTCGAATACTCTGTTGCGGCTGATTTGGGATTCGGTGAAGGAGCAGTTTGCGGGCGAGTTGCGGCGACGCGCGCCAGTGCAACAAAGCCTGCTTTGGCTTGCGGAGGAAGAGGGGAAAGCGGAAACCATGTTGCGTCGTTTGCCCGCGGATTGGAAAGCTCCGAAGCCGGAGGCACCGGTTCAGTGGAAGCCAGAATTGGAACGAGGCGTGGCATCCATCCGCAAAGTCACCTACGAATGGGTCAGCGATACCAGCCGGCATGTGGGAACGGTGGTTCATGAGTTATTGAAACGTGCTTCCGGCGGGAACTTGCCGATGATTGAAGCCGAGTTGCTGCGCCTAGGCGTGGCACGCGCGGAAGTGACTCAGGCGGCGGCGCGCGTGGGGAAGGCCGTGAACGGCACGCTGAATAGTAAACGAGGCCGTTGGATTTTGCAGGCGCATGCCGAGGCACGATCTGAATGGGCCATCTCTGGACGCATTCAGGACAAGCTGATCCACGGGACGATTGACCGGACCTTTCGAGACGAGCAAGGTCGGCTCTGGATTATCGACTTCAAAACCAGCGCGCATGCGGGCGGCCGTGTGAATGATTTCTTGAATGAAGAACAGCGGCGTTATCAGGTGCAGCTTGAAAATTACGCGACGCTGCTATCGCGGATTGCGGCCGGCCCGATTTGGCTGGGGCTTTACTTTCCGCTGCTGGACGGTTGGCGCGAATGGGAGTTCGCGGAAGAAGCTGCGGTTGGCGCTAAACTCAGCTAAGAGATGGCAACTGGCCAAAATTACGAAACGAAGCCAATCATAATTGCGCTGGATGTGGACAGCGTTACAGAAGCACTCGCGCTGGTTGAGAAAATTGGGCCGGGCGCGGATTTCTACAAGGTCGGCATGGAATTGTATGCCGTAGGCGGCATGCCTTTGATTTCGCAACTGGCCGCTAGCGGCAAACGGGTGTTCGTCGATCTAAAGCTCTATGACATCAGTGAAACCGTGAAGCGGGCCACGCGGCAAATCTGCCGGAGCGGCGCCGCTACCTTTCTCACTGTCCATGGCAGCCGCGCTGTAATGCAAGCTGCGGTGGAAGGGCGCGGGGACAGCAACACCAAATTGTTGGCAGTGACGGTACTGACCAGTTTTGACCAAGACGACTTGGCTGATTTAGGCTATGCAACGTCTGTTTCGGATCTGGTGGCGCTGCGGGTTCGAAAAGCGGTAGAGAGTGGAATCGATGGGATTGTCTGTTCGCCGCTCGAAGTGGCGCGTGTCCGGAGTATTGGTGGACCCGGATTGCAGTTGGTGACGCCCGGCGTAAGATCAAGCGGCTCTGAAAAGGGCGACCAGAAGCGTGTAGCGACACCCGCGGAGGCTATTCGAGACGGCGCTAATTACCTAGTGATTGGGCGGCAAGTGACGCGCGCTGCGGACCCCAGGGCTGCGTGCCAGCAAATTCTGGATGAGATTTCGCTGGCACAACCGTCCTGGTGAACTTCAGAGACAGGACGTTAGGTTTTTAGTAGGTTGAGGATGGCTTGGCCGTTCGGAGAGCCCAGACCGGTGCATGCGTCCCAACCGGTTTGTGCTTGATAGGCGCCGTTGTTGCCGAAGGTTATGTCGCGCAAGGCTTGCTGCTGCGAGAGTTGGCCGTAAAGCTTGGGATGAAGCCAGCCCACGTTTTTGCCGAGCTGTTCATTCAGTAGAGCGATTAGGCCGGCCCAAAGCGGGGCAACCGCACTGGTGCCGCCAATCACACCTTCGCTTCCATCGACGCGCACCAGATAGCCGGTTTCCGGATCGGCGTTGCCTGCGACATCCGGCACGCCGCGGCCGGAAATGTTTAATGCCGACTGGTAGGACGGCTTAGCGAAATGAGTACTGACGCCGCCGCCGGTTGCTCCGCCATCTGAACCGTCATTCCAAACGATTTCTGCATTTGGAGTCAAGCGTGTTCCTCCGCACGCCAGAACCCAGGGGCTTGAGGCGGGGAAGTCTACGTGATTGGCGTTATCGTCCGTACCGTCGGATGAGCCGTTGTCGCCGGCGGCCGCGCATACAGAAATGCCCAATAGAGCGGCGTCGTGGAAAGCTGCGTTGAAGGCGTCCATGGTTTGCGTGGTCCAGGAACTTTCGGGGCTGCCCCAACTGATGGAGATTACTGAGGGCTTGTGGACCGTATCGTGAATAGCCGCGCTTACGGCGTTGTAAAATCCCTGATCAGTATTGGGTGCGAAATAGACGACGATTTGAGCCGCGGGCGCGACGCCGCCAACCACTTCGATGTCCAGCGCCACTTCTCCATCCGGACCGTCCGCATTGCCGGTTGGGTGATTGCTAACGCCGTTCACGGGTACGGTCACGGTTGTTACGTTGCTTACTCCCAGTTGTTTCCAATAAAAATCCAGGTCAGACGTCTTATAGCCTCCGCCCAACTCAATTAAAGCGATAGTTTGACCTGTACCAGTAACCATCGGGAAATTATAGGCTTGTGCGATTTCAAGCGGAGTATATGCTTCCGGTTTTTCGGAGCGATGGAACACGTGATGACGGGTACGAGCCACTGGCTGATTGTTAAGGCCGACGACGCCAATCAGCCGGTCTGCTAATGATTCAGGGATTCCCGGTTCAAAAAGCGCCAAGAGCGACGACTTGGGGCCTGAAAGTTCGATGGACCGGCTTGCGGAATCGGTGTGAACGATGGATAATCCGTGTGCCGCAGCGAATTGTTCCACTGCTTCGATATCAACTGAATCGGCGCCATGCCGTTGACTCAATTCTGAATGGGATAAGAAGGATTTAGCCGGCTCAGGCGCATGAGAGCGGCGTTTCAAAATGCATGTGATAGATAAAATTTCGTCTGGGGCGCCTAGAATGACATGAGAAGACATGAATACTTGCTCCTGATGGAGCGTAGGGTGGCAATCGTCCGCTTAAGCTATAGTGATGCTTTAGTAAATAACCGTAAGCCATTAAATGAAAAAGATTTGTAGTATAAATAAGTTGATCTGGAAGGCTGTGACCATCACGCTATTGGCGGCCGCCCTTCCAGCGTGGCCACAGTCGCTGGGCAAATTTTTTAGCAGTGACAGTGCCCCCGCTGCGCCGACCGCTTCCGCTGATCCGTTCAACCGCACTACGCCACGAGGTTCGATCACCAGCTTTCTAACGGCCTGCGCTCAGGAGCGCTTTGTGGCGGCGACGCGCTATTTAGATTTGAGTGGAATTCCACCCAAAGACCGGACAGAACAGGGGCCGGAATTGGCAAAAGATCTGAATCAATTGCTGAACCACGACTCAGATTTCGAAGTGGAGAATTTAAGCGATCAGCCGGAGGGCAATACGAGCGATGCGCTAGAGGCGGGGCGCGACATTTTGGTCCGGCTAGATATTAACGGAGTATCCAGCACGCTCGATTTGCAGCGGGTGACGCAAAATCAGGTACCCATTTGGCAGGTTTCAGCGGATAGCGTTACGCGCGTCGCGGAATTGAGCACGCTCGCCGGTGAATCGTCTTTCGAAAAGAAACTGCCGCAAATTCTGGTAAAAACCAAGCTGGTGGGCACGCCCGTTTGGGTTTGGATTGCGCTGGTTGCGATGGTGCTCGTACTATCGCTGCTGTCGCGCCTGTTTTCCCGTGTCTTTGTAGCACTGCTAAGGAGATATGTAAGCCGCTTAGATTCACCATTAAAGGCGGCGCGAGTCGAAGCTTTGGTTGAACCAATGAGCTTGTTGGTTTCGGTAGTCATATTTCGCGCGTTGATGGAGACGTTGGATCCGTCAGCATTGCTGCGTGACTATCTCTTGCGTCTGCTTACACTGCTATTTGCCTTAGGAGCGGCGGCGTTGGCCATGCGTATTACTGACGCTATCGGAGATCACATATTGATCCGATTGGATGCGAAAGAGCGAGCGATCTCCTATTCGGTGCTGCCGTTGGGCGTCCGCGTGGTAAAAATCTGTATCTTTTGCGTTGCGGTGCTTTTTATTTTGGCGAGTTGGGGCTACAACACAAATGCCATTCTGGCAGGCGTGGGAGTAGGCGGCTTGGCAGTTGCGTTGGCGGCCCAGAAGACGCTTGAAAATCTATTTGGCGGTGTATCGCTAATTAGCGACCGCCCGGTGCTGGTGGGGGAAACGTGCGTGTTCGGCGGGCAGCAGGGAACAATTGAAGACATCGGTCTGCGCTCGACGCGGGTGCGCACGCTGGACCGGACATTGGTGACGATTCCAAATTCCAGCTTCTCGACGATGACGCTGGAGAATCTCTCGCGGCGCGACCGATTGTGGTTTCATCCGACTTTGCGGCTGCGGCGCGATACTCCGCCGGAGCGGCTGCGGGACTTTATGGAGGCGCTTCGGACGATTCTGGAAGAGCACCCGATGGTGGATGCGTCAGGAGTGCCGCTGCGTTTTGCCAGGATCAGCGACCAAGCTCTGGAACTAGATGTGTTTGCCTATGTTAGGACCTCGGATGGAAACGAGTACTTGAAGGTTCAAACCGAACTATTGCTCAAGTTTCTGGAGGCTAGCATAAATCTTGGCGTAGGTTTTGCGGTTCCGTTGACCGAGTCTCTGAATGTTACGGTTCCTGACGACGAGAAAGTTCACTTAGGTTTCCATCTAGACGAAGCGCCAGCAGCAAAGCACCTTCCGCCGGGCTTAGGCGAGGCGGACTGGCAGAGCAACCGGTAGTTTTCTGCACGTTTTGGATGAAGTTCCGGCGCATGAACGGGCTTTCGAAGACGCCTCCGATGTGCGCGACGGGAACGCATTCGCCTGGCTCGAAAAGTTGGCGATACACGCCGTTTGCAAACCAGGCGAGTTTTGCGGCGGCGTTTTCGAGGATTTCGAGCGACGGATGATCTTGTTGTTCAGCGGCCTGAGTGACGAGCGGCGCTAAGGTGGCGACGCGGGTCCGGTCAAAGCTGCCGTAGAAGGCGTGCAGCAATTCGTTGGCGGTTTTGGCTCCGGTTTTCTCGAGAAGCAGCGAGTGCAGCAGCGTGGGCGGGCCCCAGCCTTCCTCCTGTTGCAATGCCGCACGGAGGGCTTGCCTAGCTAGATCGAATGCGCCGCCTTCATCGCCGAAGATATAGCCCCATCCGCCAGCGCGGGCTGATTGCTGTTGAGCGTTGCGGCCATAGGCGATGGAGCCGGTGCCTGCGATGACAATGATGCCAGGTTGTCCGGCGGTGGCTCCGGCAAGAGCGATCTCCGCGTCGTCCGTGATTTTGTATAAGCCGCTGCGGATGAGTTCGCGCGTGTAGGCGGTTTTATCTTCCGCGCCTCCGCTAAAGCCTAGACAGGCGGCGGCGAATTCTATCGAGTTGAGTTCGAGATTGGCTTGGCGCGCTGCCTCAGCCACGCATGCGCCTATTGCGCTAAAGAATTTCGCGCGGCCTTCGGCAGCAGCGACGTGGTTGCAGGGACCGCCGTATCCGCGGCCGAGGATCTGGCCGGTT
>DASXGT010000106.1:0-25384 GCA_036488895.1 Bryobacteraceae bacterium
CTTGGCTTTCTTCAGCGCCACCAGCCGGTCGCGTTCCTGCTGTGTCATCCAGAGTTGGTCCATTTCCAACTCCCCAGCCTGCCAACGTCAATAGGACCTTTCTACTTTGCGCAATTAGGACATTATCATTTTGCGCCGACAAGCGCTGATTTGTCTCGACAAAGTGGCTGAAGTCGATTACGATGGCCAGACGTAAGGCAACAAATCAAACTTGAGGGAAACCTGAAGTTTCCTCGTGGCCAGCATGTCTTTGGAGACCCGCATGCAAGAAACTCAATCGCGCGGGAGTTCAGGCCAACCGTACCAGTTGTGGCAGGTTGCCGTATTGCTATCGTCCGCGCTGTTGGCAAGTGTGCATCCGCTTGCGGCTCAGGCCGCTTTACCTGTTTTAGGAATTGTGCCCAATAAGCTTCCACTTTGCCGCCCGGAGCAATTCTGGACCTCCAATCAGTTAACTTTTGGGGAGAGGGCTTGCTGGCACGCGTCTAAGTTGCTTTCCCCTTGGGGGGTGGTAGCGGCGGGGTTCAGCAGCGGTATTGGTCAATGGCACAACTATCCTTACGTGCGAAATCAAGACCCGGATGACTATGTGCATCGGTTTGCCGTCTACTACGTGAAGCGTAGTGCCCGTGAGACGGGTGAATTAATCGCTGGATATTTCAATCATGAAGACCCTCGTCCCCATACGTCCGGACAAACGCTTTTCAGAAAGCGCCTCGGGGTTGCTCTCCTAAGTGTTCTGGTTACGAGGGACGACCTGAGCGCCAGCCACGTTGCTCTCGCGCCGATCGCGGGGTCGCTCGGATCGGCTTTCGCGGGAGCGGCATTCTATCGCCAGCATACAGGTGTGGGGTACGCTTTTCGAGGAGCGGGTATCAGCTACGGTTCCTACTTCGGCAGGGCCGTTTATCGGGAGTTTCGACCGGACATTTTATTAGCCATCGACCGAATGTTGCATCGGAGACGGAATTAGGTTGATTTATTCCTCGCGTAGCGTCGAGGAAGGATCTATCCGCAACGCGCGCAGCGCCGGTGAAATTGTTGCCAACAGTGCGACAAACGCAAAGCAGGTGAGTCCGGCGGCAAATCCTGTTACATCGATAGCAGCGCGATTCTGAAGGAGGATGAAGCTACGCACCAGTCTGGAAAGCACCGCTGCCAAAATCGCCCCCGTAATTGCTCCGCTCGCCATCGGCATCGCATTTTGTTTCAAAAAGCACATTGAGAATATGCTGAGGTCTGGCTCCAATCGCGATGCGAATCCCGAGTTCACGTTTTCTTTGCGCCACCGCGAACGCGACTAGTGGCGTGTGAAGTATCAGGGCGCTGCGGTCCACATCGGTGCCCTGGATTGGCACGTAAGCCTCGCTTGATTCAGGGTCGGCAAGAAGGTTTGCGCCGCTGTCTTTCACCACGCCGCTCACCGTGCGTTCGGCGCCCGCCAGATTTTAAGCCTTGCCTACGGGATCTTGATTGGGCCACACGGTGCGTGCGGCTGATTCGCTGACAATTACCGTGTTCTGTTCTCCGGGCAAAAACGTCCGTCCGCGCACGAAGGGCAGATTCATCAAGCTGAAATAAGAAGGCGGCCCGGCTTGACAGCCTCGTTATTCATGCCTACAATGTAGGCATAATGGCTGAACTACTTGGCGCTTTCGAGCAGGCGGTCCTGCTGACAGTCGTGAACCTGGCAGACGGGGCGTACGGACGCGCGATCCTCCGTGGCGTTCAAATCGCTCTGAATCGCGAAGTAGCTGCGGGAGCAATATACGCAACACTCGACCGCGTGGAACAAAAGGGCCTCATCTGTTCATACCTGGAAGAAGGCACGCCGATTCGCGGCGGCCGCGCGCGCCGCTATTACCGGCTTACTGCTGCCGGGGTCAAAGCGCTCAACGAATCGAAAGCGGCCTTGGAGCAGATCTGGAGGGGCGCGAAATGGCCCCTGGAGGCGAATACATGATTCCAAAGGCCCCACCCGCTTGGCTGGAGCGTACTCTTTTACTTTTCTTAAACGCGCGTGACCGCGAAACAATTTCCGGAGACCTGTTGGAGGAATACCGGGAAGAACAGTTGCCACGCTTGGGTTCTATTCGAGCGAATTATTGGTATCTACGCCAGTTCATCAGTATCGCGTCCATTCAGATTCTAGGAGGACCGCTCTTGAAACAAGTTTTGATTTTGCTGTCTTTATTCCTTCTGGCCGCAGGCGCCTGGTTAGGTGTGATGGAAAACATTCTCAAACACGATGGCTATGGAGGCCGTTCGGTAATTGCTGTCTGTATTGCTACGCAGGGCTTAGCGACGCTGCTGTGCGTCCTACTGGACGGAGGCGTTGCCGTTCGTAACTTGGTCATGACCGGTGCGGCGGCGATTCTATTGCTGGGAGGCACGGCAATTGTCAAAATCTTACAGGCGCGGCATTTTGAAGGATTCGTGCTTGCCATTGGTCTGGCGTTAATTCTGCAGGGTGTATTAACTTTGGCAACGCTGTTAAAAACACACTATCGTAATCCAGCCTGATTTATTCTGAGTTTGACAAATAAAACAGAGCCACTGTACACTAGCAGTGGTACAGTACAGTTGATATTCAAACTCAACCCTTCCGCTGGACAGCCGCTGTATTTACAACTCATACAACAGGTGCGGCACGCAATTGAGACTGGCGTGCTCCAGGATGGCGATCTTATGCCGGGCATTCGGACTTTGGCCGAGGAACTCGTGGTGAGTCATAACACGATTGCCAAAGCCTACACGGAGTTGGAGCATGAGGGGTTGCTGGAACTCCGGCACGGCTCAGGCGCCTATGTGTCGGCAAAGCGCGGCGTGAAGTCCCGGACGGAGAAGGTGCAGATCGCGCAGCAGCGCGTTCGGGAGTTAGTGAGAAAACTACAAGCCGAGGGACTGTCGAACGAAGAGATCCACCGTCTCTTTGAGGCGGAAGTCTTTTTCCCCGCGCCAATGGAGAGGAAATGATAGATCGCGACAGCGTTATCGAGACTCATGAGTTAACCAAGCGTTACGGAGATTTTGAGGCGGTCCGGGCCATCAGTTTCCGGGTGACCGGCGGCCGCATCACGGGATTTCTGGGCCGCAATGGCGCGGGCAAAAGCAGCACCATCAAGATGCTCCTGGGAATGATCACGCCCACTTCCGGAACGGGGATTGTGCTGGGGTATCGGATTGACGACCCTAAACAAAGCCTTCTGATTCGTCAAAGAGTAGCCTACGTGGGCGAAGACAAAGGTCTGTACGCCTACTTGTCGGTGAAGGAGTTAATTAGGTTTACACGCTCCTTCTATCCGGATTGGCGGCAAGATATCGAAGAGCGTCTGATGCAAAACTATCAATTGCCCCAACACCGCAAAGTGAAGGCGCTCTCCAAAGGAATGCGAACCAAGCTGGCGTTGTTGCTGGCGCTCGCTCGCAGGCCCGCTCTGTTGATTCTCGACGAACCAACCGAAGGGCTGGATCCAGTCTCAATAGAGGAACTACTTCAAGCACTGGCGGGTATTACGGCGGAAGGCACAGCCGTCTTCTTTTCGTCTCACCAACTCAGCGAAGTGGAAAGGATCGCCGACTCCATTCTCATGATCGACCGCGGCAGATTGGTGCTTGATATTTCGCTCGATAATCTGCGGGAAAATTACCGGCGCATCACCGTGGGCTTTAATACTCAGCCGCCCGACGCGGAATTCCGCATCCCGGGCGTGGAGCGAGTGCGCGCCAGCGGCCGCCAGCTCACAGTGCTCGCCAGCCGCAACGCCAATGCGATTGTGGAACGGGCTCATAGTCTCTCTGCCGTTTCGGTTGAAGTCGAGCCAGTGAGCCTGCGCGAAATCTTTTTGGATACCGTTCAACTTGATCCGGCTGCGGAGAAACGCTGATGCTTTGGTACAAAACGTGGCGCGAGACCCGTGCGCGCTTGCTGATTAGCGCAATCACGCTGGCCTGGGTGTGCTTCGTGATCGTTCTGATCCAGCAAGGAAATCGCAGGCACGAAATTCCACCGATGAGCTACAACGCTTATATCTGGAAGGCTGTCTACAAAGGCTACGTGCGCGACTTCTTTATCATCCTGGTGATCGTGCTGGGCGGCGGCGGTCTGCTGCGGGAGCAAGCGCATGGCACAGCCGGATTTACTCTGGCGCTGCCTGTCAGCCGCTCTCGCCTAATGTCCGTGCGGGCCGCGGTAGGGCTAATCGAGGTAGCTTTCCTGGCGATTGTGCCGGCCTTCGTTATCGCCGCCTGCTCGCCCTCAATGCATGAGTATTATCAACTGAGTCAAGCTCTACAATTCAGCGTACTTTGGGCCGTGGGTGGAGCACTTATGTTCGGAGCAGCCGTTCTCCTGTCAACCCTGCTGGCCGAGGAGTATTCGGGATGGATCACCTGTTTCCTCTGCATGATGCTCTATTCAGCTGCGGTTAACATCACCGCGCTTCAGCAGTTTCCATCGCTCGATTTTTTTAAAATCATGAGCGGTTCGGAGATGCCTTATTTCAGCTCCGTCGATTACTTGCTAACGGGGCCTATGCCATGGCGGCCGCTCTCCATCATGTTGGCGATTGCCATCGCCTTTATCGTAATAGCCAGCCGATTTACGCAAAGGCGGGACTATTGATGCCCGTACAGGAAGGAGCGGGGACCATGCTCTGGTACAAGATGTGGCGCGACAGTCGCGCGCGGTTTCTAATTAGCGCGTTAGTCTTGACGGGAATTTGCGCGGCAGTTGTCCTCTTTGAGGAAACCTTTCGAGGCCAACTGCATGCCAAAAGCGCGCCATTGAATACTTACATCGGCTACATCTATCAGCGGATCTATGCCGGTTTCGCGAGAGGCATGTTTCTTATATTTGCCCTTGTGCTCGGCCTTGGTGGTTTGCAGCGGGAACGGGCGCATGGTTCGGCCGGTTTCACGCTGGCGCTGCCGATCAGCCGATTGCGATTGATGATAGTCCGGACGGCGATAGGGCTGCTGGAGATCTTGGCGCTTAGCCTACTTCCCGTGGTTCTAATTCCGGTGCTTTCCCGATTCGTGGGAGAATCATATCCTTTGCCTCAAGCCCTTCAATTTTGCGTGTTGTGGATCGGCATCGGATCGGCGGTATTCGCTTTTGCGTTCCTATCGTCGGCTATCTTCGCAAGCGAGTACTCGGCGCTGGCGGTTTCTGTTGTGGCGTTTTTCCTCTATCCGATGGTTGCGCGTCTCCCTTGGCTCCGGCCCTATCCGCTGCACATACACTACATCATGAATGGAAGCGGGATGCCGTACTTCAATCCGCGCACCGATCTACTAATCGGGCCATTGCCATGGGCCATCCTAGCGGTGATAGCGATGGTTGTGTTGGGCTTGATTACTTCCGCCACGTTAATAACACAAAAGCAAGACTTTTCGTAGGACTAGCGGCGTCGCTTTTCTTCCTTGTAACCCGCCGGAATCGCAAACTTCCCATCATCCACGGATACGGTGGCGAAATTCGTGGTCTGCATCTCGGTCTGAATCATAGGCGTATTCGGATCGCCGCCGCTCTGCCCCATCATCGCCCCTAATGGGCTGCCGCCGCCGGCGACTCCGCTTACTTCCGTCTCTGTCAGGACCGGGTAGCCGTTCTGTTCGAAAGACTGCTTCATTGCCGCCTGCAAACCTGTCGAAGCCGAGCCCATCATCGGCGAAAAGCCGCCCATCGCGAATGCCGCCTTAGTGGCCAGCTTTTTATGGAATTCCGCCACCTCGTTCATCGAGGGTGTTGGGGGCGCCAGCCATAGATGTGATTTGATCACCATCTGTCCGTCTTTGCCTGCCTGCTTTGCGGTCATGGTTAGCAGCTTCTCCGTGGCCGTTTGCCCGTCGATCGTTCGGGTTTGCCCGGTATCCGAGAGCTTCATGTCGAACTCGATGTCCTGCTCCGCGCCCTTGTGCATGCGCTGCTGAACCTGCTCCATTTGCTGGCGCAACTCGTCAAAGGTCATTGTGCTGTACGTTGACTTCTCGTGGTTGATCGTCGTGATCGTGCCCGCGTCCAAGTCATACAGAATCGACGTAAGCGGCCCGATGCTCGCCATCTTGTTGCCTTTGATGTAAACATCATGCTGCTGATCGGCGAAGGCCGTTTTCATCGCTCCGCCGCCCATGCGTCCCATCAGCGGCATGCTCGCCATTTTCTTCATCGCTTCCACCAGCGACCCGCCGGTGAACTTAGTCGTCTGATGATACGTAACATCCCCAAGCAGTCCGCACGCGGCGATACTGGCGATCAAACTGATCCGGATACTTCTATGCATTCGATTTGTGGCCCCTGACATAGCATAGTGTAATTACCGGCGCTAACGTATCAGTGCGGCGTTAACTTTGCATGTTTTTCTCCAGCATCACGAATTCTAAGTCGTCCCGGAGCGGTCTGCCGAAGCGTTCGTCGTCGTAGGGAAAAGGTTGCGTTTCGCCCGTTAGGGAGTATCCTCGCCGTTCGTACCACGCAATCAGGGCTTCTCTGACATTCACCACCGACACGCGGATACCGCGGGCGCCCCGTTCTTTTCCGAAATCTTCTGCGGCGGCTAACAGCGCACGTCCTAATTGTCTATTTTGCAGATCGGGCCTGACAGTCAGAAGCCCGAGGTACCAGATGCTGTCTTTGCCCAGATATAACCAGACCGTTCCCAATAGCGTCCCATCAGCGGCGTCTCGATGCGTCAGCAAGTGCGCTTCCGGCTTTGCGGCCAGATCTTCCCTGAGAAGTGATTCATTCAGGCGCTGTCCTTCAATGATTCCCGTCTCAATATTCCAACTCGCTGAAGGACCAGTGCCTCGAAAGGCTAAATTTACAAGATCTATGATCGCGGGGTAATCGGCTTCAACCGCGGGATTCAGCAACATTTGTTTACTCTACAATGGCGCTCAACTGCCGTCTGGGAAGCCGCCGCGGTGCAAAACCATTGGGTAGTGCGGGAGTCGCTCGGCGCTGGGGACTGAGGCTCGCCATCCGTTGGGGTAGGGTTTCAACCCGCGGAACAGCGGCGATAACTGGGCCGTGGGCTCACCCACCAATCGCTCAAGCGACTCCCGAAGATCGCGCATGGCCTCGCTGCCGAAACGCGCCTGCCAGCGTTCCTCGATAGTCCAAACCAGCTGACAGTAAGCATTCTGGCCGTGTTGGCCCTTTGCGGTGAGCACCAACACCTTGACCCGGCTGCCCGGCGCTTCTGGCTCCTCCACGGCGTAGCCGCGCTTTTTAAGAAAGCTCTGCGACAGGGCAATTGCCTCCTTCGACACTCCGGCCAAGCGCGGGAGATCCCGCACGCGCACTCCTTCCTTGCCGGGAAGCCGCAAGAGGTTAGCGCTCATCGCCAGCGACAATTCTGAGTTGCCCTCGAATTCGATGGCGAACGCCAGCAGAACCTTCGAGAGGAGCGCGGGCAGGGAAGAAATAGGTGTGCCGCCTGGTCCGGATCCCGTTGATGCCGGATTGTCCTGATCCGGTTCTCGGCTAAACAATCCATAGCCCAAGATCGGAAGACCGTCTGGCAACTCGACGCCAAGCTGCGTGGCCACGGCCCGGAGCGATTCTCGAAGATGGTTGATCTCTTTCGCGCCGAATCGCTCTTGCCACCGCTTCTCTATGCTTGCCGCCAATGGCCACCACACCGCTTGAGCCTTCAGGCCGCCGCTAGTGGGCCGAACCATCGCGCCGGCATCGACAACGACGTAGCCCCACCACTTCCCCATGCGCGTCAGCGAGGCGTGCATGCTCTTACTGGTTTTTCCTAGCAGGCGCTGTAGTTCGCGCGCAGATATACCGTTTTCGGGGATAAATTGCATGAAATTCGACCACATTACCATCGACACAAGCCAGGGAGCGTTTGGCAAGCCGCCGTGGTTCGTGGTGCGATGCGGCATCTGATGTTCGAACTCGTTGTCGAACTCGATAGTAAAGGCTACTAACGCATGCGACAACAGCGCCGACAGGGGGAGACGGTCATCCATAGCCGCATGATAAAACGCGGCGTCATTCACTTAAAGGTGAAGACCGAATCGAGTTCGCATTTCGCGCTGCCCTAGGGTTGTCACGTCTAGTGCACTGCTATCAAGATCCTGAACAACCCATTTTCTTTTTCAACGCCACACTCAACCCTTCGAGTACGCTGGCTACATCCGGTCCCGCCAAGCTAAGTAGCGATACTTGCCCTGAAAGAGCACTTCGACAAGGTGTTCCGCTTTCAGCCGGTTCAAGTGCACGCTGGCGGTAGACGGCGTCACGTCAGCAACAATGGCAAGCTCAGTGCGTCAGCGCGATTTTATGCATCTATACTTTGATCGTAAACGAAGTATTGTTGCCGCGCAACCGGCATACTGCTTTCTATGCAGACTAGCCGCCGCGAAGCCGTTGGATCCATCCTTGCGGCCGGCGTGGCATTGAGTGTTGGCTGCGATCCTCCAACGCCGTTTATTAGGAGCACATCCATGACGATCACTTGTGTAATTCGCTACCAAATCGATCCGTTTCAACGAGACGGATTCAAGCAGTACGCCGCGAATTGGGGCCCCATCATTCCTCGCTGCGGCGGCCACTTGGTAGGATATTTTCTTCCGCATGAAGGCACGAACGATGTGGCGTGGGGATTGATCGCGTTCGACAGCCTGGCCGCATATGAGACGTACCGGGCACGCTTGCAATCAGACCCGGAAGCGCGGGAAAATCTCGCCATGGCTCGAACGAAGCGCCTGATTCTTCGCGAAGAAAGAAATTTTGTGGAAGTTGTCGATGGCACGTTCGGCATACCGTCGACTCTTCTAGGGAAAGCGTGACCGAAATATGACACAAGCAGAAAAAGGGCAGGCGTTCCGGGCGCTCCATGAACGTCCGAACGCCTTCCTCATTCCCAATCCGTGGGATGCCGGTACCGCGCGGTTACTTGCTCACCTGGGCTTTGAGGCGCTCGCGACAACCAGCGCCGGCTATGCCTTCTCCGCCGGACAACGGGATAACACGGTTGGCCGAGACGCGGCTATAGCGCACGTATCCGCGATTGCGTCGGCCACTGATCTGCCGGTCAGCGGCGATCTGGAGAATGGTTTCGGAGATACGCCTGAAATCGTCGCGGAAACCATCCGGCTTGCTGCAGCCGCGGGCTTGGCGGGTGGCTCCATCGAAGATGCAAGCGGACGCGCGGACTATCCAATTTATGCAAGGGCGCACGCGGTGGAGCGAATTCGAGCGGCGGCGGAGGCGGTGCGCGCGCTTCCTTTTACCTTCACATTGACGGCGCGGGCGGAGAACTACCTCAACGGCAGGCCAGATATTAGAGATACGATCGAGCGGCTGCAAGCCTATCAGGAGGCCGGCGCCAATGTGCTTTATGCACCAGGTCTTACCAGCAAGGACGATATCGCGGCGGTAGTCAGCTCCGTAGATCGGCCGGTCAACGTTCTTGCGGGGGTGAAGGGCTTGCCATTGAATCTAGCCGGGCTTTCGGCGATGGGAGTCAAGCGCGTCAGCGTTGGTAGCGCGCTCTCCCGCGCGGCGCTGGGCGCTTTCCTACGGGCCGCGCGAGAGATGCGGAACCAAGGGTCCTTTTCTTTCGCCGAGGAAGCAGTGAGCTACCAGGAGATCAGCGGGATGTTCACGGCCTAAGCAAGATGAAGAAAATCGGAATTGTCGGCGGTGTCGCTTGGCCGTCCACGGTGGATTACTACTCCGAAATCTGCCGCCGGAGTGAACAATGGTTCCTGGCTAGGAATCCGCGCGATACACCATCGACTCCTGAGATGAGTATTGAATCATTGGATCTAGGTAAGGCCGCTTCTTACTTTGGAGACGATGAAGATGAAGAATCGTGGGCGCAGTTCGACAACTACCATCGGGCGGCGCTGCAACGGCTGGAAGCCAGCGGCGTTGATTTCGCGCTCATCGCGAGTAATACTCCTCACCATCGCTTTGCGTCCATTACCCGCGACATTGATATTCCCGTCATCAGCATTTTTGAAGCGGTCGCAACGGAGAGCGCGCGGATCGGCGTGAGAGAGGTTCTGATATTAGGCACTCCCCTCACCATGCGATCGCCCAGGTTTCGCGAAGAGTTTGCCAAGTACGGAATTGAAGCGGCCGGCCCGCGTGACGAAGCGGCAAAGGACGCAACGGCCGCGTTGATTCGTGAGTTACAACTCGGTCAGTTGCGGGAACCAGTCGAGCGGCTCGTCGCGATCGCCAAAAGCTCGTTCACTCGGCAGTTCGCGGGGCGGCCGGTTGTGTGCTTAGCCTGCACCGAGTTGCCGCTGGCGCTTCCGAAGCAGAAAACGGCCGCAACCTTTGAGTACGAGGGTGTCTTGTTTATCAATACGACTGCGGTGCATATAAACGCTGCCGTTGAGTTTGCTTGTCCGGGCGCATAGCTTGGCGCTGGAGATGGACGGCCACGCCCCACGAAAGCGACGCAATCAACGCCTGACCCGGATGACGCCCAGGACCGCTTAAGGCTGCAATCGGCTCTTTTCTAAACCGGGTCGGGCCTCTCTGGTTTTTCCGGCTTCTCCGGTTTTTCAGGCTTTTCCGGTCTTTCCAGCTTCTCCGGCTTTTCCCCTGTAGCCTTGCGGACCGTGATAGAGCCGTGCTGGGTGGTCAGGCTAACATCAGGACCGCTTCCGGCCGCGCCTTCAAGCTTGGCGCCGCGGCCCTCTGAGCTTTCTTTCAAACTCTCCCCGAATTGATTATCAATATCGCCATTATTTGTGGTGGCGTTGAGCGCGAAGCCGGCCGATTGCGGCAGTGCCAGTTCGATGTTTCCCGAGCGGTTATGCACCGTGATCTTGCTGAGTGGGGTGCTTTGGGGCCGCAAGTCAATGTCGCCGCGATCGACGTTCAATTCCAGCGCTTCAGTGAACCCGTCCAGCGTGACGTCGGTGGAATGAGTGACCAGATGAACCGGGCCGATGATGTTTTGTGCGGTCAGGCTGCCCCGGTCCATACGGATTTCACCGGGCACCTGTTCAGCATCGAGACGCGTGCGCATGCTGGCCACGCGCACCGGTTTCGTGAGCTCGCGCAACGAAACCGTTCCAGTGTAGTCGCCGCCGACGGTCACCTGGCCGGCGATTTTGAGCAACTCCACATCCGTTCCGTGGCCGCGCAGGTCTACCGACCCATGGACGTCCGAGCAACGGATTAAATCACTGCGGCGAGTATCTATCTTTACGTTGCCGCCTATATCCTGCAGCCGTACCCCCGCGTTGCTGCTGCTCAACTCGACGTCGCCCGTTATGGAGGAAATGTCAAAGTCGCCCAATGTGCCCACCGCTTCCACGCTGGCGCCTTTGGGGATGGTGATCTCAAGATTCGTGGTCACGCGCGAGCGGGAATTGGCTTCGTCCTGATGACAGCGGATGATAACGGTGTTGCCTTCCTGTATCACCTCAACGGGCGTGCGGGTGTTGGCCTCGTCGGCTTGGTGTGTCTCAAAGGCGCGCACGGATTTGTGGCCGCTGAGCGTCAACTCGCCATTTGCGCCGCCGGTGATTTTGGCGTCGCCCCGAAAACTTTCGAGAATCACATGCGGATTCGCGCCCACGCTTTTCTGCACCGGGTCAATCGAATATTCATGCTCTTCCCCAAACGCTTGCACGCCGCGGTCGAAGCCAACGTTGTGCCACCAGGTATCGGGACGTCGCATTTCGTTCGCGGCGGCTCCGGCGAAGCAAATCAATATCACGAACACCCAGGCTCCGGCGGAGATGCCGTTGGCCGGAATGGGACGGTTTCCGGCAAAGCGCACGCCAACTTCAATCAGTGCAATCGTGCCCCAAAGAATCAGCAGGTAGGGCCAGTATTTCGCAAGCAGGTCCGCAAGCTGAAAATCCGGTGAAACGGCGTGCACCAGAAAAATCGCTCCAACGGCGATAAGGACGAGTGGGCCGGTAATGGAACCGCGAGGTCTCATGACCGGACGCCTCCACCTGGACCAAAGTTGCCGCCGGGACCGCCTCCGGGTCTGGGGCCGCTGTTGGGAGGCCCTTGCGGTTGGACGTTGACTCGTTCCACCAGTTTGACGATGCCAACCACAATAATGACTAGCGGCCAAGTTCGCGAGAAAGGCAGTATGCCGGCCTGCTGGATGGCAAAGAGCACGCCGACGGTGATCAGCAGAATCGGGCCGCGGATGGCTTGGGCGAAAAGCGCGGCTCTATTGTTCATGACGTGGCTCCATACCCTCGTCATGGTTAAAACCTGGGTTGGGTGAATCGGGGAAGGGTGAATCGGGGAAAGGCGGCCCGGCGGGCGGGGCGGAGGGTGCGGCTACGGTCGGCCCATTGATCCGGTTGTACAGCATAAATGCGCCTACTACAATGAGCAGCACCGGCCAATAGCGCGCCAATTCGCGAAATTCAATAATCCGCAATGTGTCCAGTAGGAAGAGCACGCCTAGGATGATCAACACCACCGGGCCGATGGGCGTGCGCGTGGAATAGCGATTGCGGGCGACGAGGCTCGACCATTCGTCCACGGGAATGCCGATCCTGCGCTTCTTGGCCGTATGAAACGCTTCAAAGGGCATATAGAAAACAAAGGCAGCTAGAACGATGCCGAATAGCGGCTGGCCTCCGCTCCCTTCCGAGTTGCTGAGTAGCGTGATGAGCAAGCCGAAAACGATGGCATGCACCAAGCCCTTCATGTATTGGCCGTTGTAAATGGCGCCCACGCCTGGAATCCAGCCCAACAGAAAGGCTAATGCAGGCGAGGTGCTGGCTGGGTCCACAACAGCCGATGAGTCGGGTTGAAAGTAGGGGTTTGAGGTGGCGGAACCTGGATTGTCCATGGGATTAGGCGCGGAATTCGTGTACGGAGGATTCGAGGGGTTGTTCCAAACCGGAACATGCTCCTGGCAAAAAACGGTTCCGTCCGCCGGGCGCTGGCACGCCGCGCAAAGCGGGCGTCCGCAAGACCGGCAGAAAGCGGCGGCCGCGGTATCCGGATGTAAATAGCAGTTCATTTTTTGCCCCCCTGATTTTGCGTTGGAGTTTGCGCCGCATCCTGTTGCTGCTGCAAATCTTTCAAACGCGTTTCGATTTCATAAACCACACGCAGATTTTCGTAGTTCTTAACCAGCCGGTCTTTCACGCGCACGGCCTTTTCTTCCATGCTTCCCCACACCCGCACCGGATTGATATCGGCCGGTTGCAGGCGCTCGGGATTTGCGCCCGTACAGCGCCCCAACATGGCGAAAGACAGCACCGTCATGGCCATGCTCATTACCAATTTTGGCTGCAAAATGGGACTCAGCCACTTGCTGGCCAACCCGCTCAGAAAACCCTGCTTTTCAAAGTGCGTCCGGGTACGCCCCTGCGGTGACTGGTAAGCGATGCGGGTAATCAGCGGAGCGGGCGGCTCCACTTCTTCCACGCGCTTCAGAAACGCGGCCGCGCCCATAACTTCGGCCATGAACTCCCGGCAGACTGGGCAAGCGGAGGCGTGCGTCTCTAGCGCAGCGCGCTCGGCCTCGCCGAGAGTGCCGTCGATATAATCGGCTAGCTTGCTCTCAAAATCTCCGCAATTCATATCGTTACCAACTACTTCCTGCCTAACCGCTCCACCTACACCGTTACCCTGTAGCGTTGTTTTAACACGCGCGCCAACTCCGCTCTTCCGCGATTGAGGCGCGACTTTACGGTGCCCTCCGGGACACCTAAAACCTGTGCGATCTCACGGTATTCCAATTCCTGTAAATCCCTCAAAATGACAGCTTCGCGCAATTCGGGGGACAATTTTTGCAAGCCGGCCTGCAGCAGTTCGCCGGCTTCGCGCCCAGCCAGCAATCCATCCGTCCGCGCGCCTTGCGCCGTCCGTTCCTCTAAAGTGGCCAGCCGGTCTTCAATAGCATCCGTCACACGGTCATACTTTGACCGGCGATAATGATCCACCAATAAGTTACGGGTAAGGCGTGTTAACCAGACAACAAAAGATCCTTCACCAGCTCGGAAGCTGCCTAAGGTTTTGAATACGCGCAAGAATACTTCCTGCGTTAAATCCTGCGCTTCGTTGTCCCGGCTGGTAAATCGATAACAAATGCCGTAGACACGTTTCGTGTGGATTTTAATCAGTTCGTCCCAAGCGCCTTGTTCGCCGCCCAAGCAGCGCTCAATTAAACTCGTTTCAGCGTCCAACTGCTGCGTTGTCCTTACTGTTGCGCCGGCCCAACCCCAAGGCGCACCTACTGCTCTTGAGCGTAGCGGAATCTTCGAGTGTATCGAAATGGCGTTAAGCAGTACGGCGGACATTCGGCATTCCCAGTAGCCCCGCCCGCGCCTAAAAGCGCGGATCGTTTAAGCGTGCCTGCCCCGCTTGGGTTTCGAGCAGTCCAGGTTTGCATCGGCTACACACTGTTAAACGCTGAATAGTACTGGGAAGTTCAATAGCATCCGAATTCTTTTCCGTAAGGCGCTCTCGCGGCGCGCGGGCTGCTTGGAGTGAGATGCTGTTTGAGGCGACTATGACATGTCCTTTCTGCGGCTATCGCGAAGACAAGGTAATTGACTCCCGGGAGAGCAAGGAAGGGGAGTCCATCCGGCGTCGCCGTCAGTGTCTTTCCTGCGACCGCCGTTTTACCACGTACGAACGTTGCGACGAAGTACCGTATATGGTCATCAAAAAAGATGGCCGCCGGGAAAAATTCGACCGGCAGAAGGTTTTGAACGGCCTTTTGCGTGCCTGCGAGAAACGTCCGGTCAGCATGGGGAAGCTGGCCGAACTAGTGGATTCGGTGGAGACGGCCGTGTCCGAGAGCACTGACCGGGAACTGGCGACCACTTTGATTGGAGAACAACTGATGGAGAGCTTGCGTGCGCTCGATAAGATTGCCTACGTCCGTTTTGCCTCCGTCTATCGTGATTTCCAGGACGTTGAAGAATTTTTAAGTGAACTAAAGAACGTTATTGCCCAACGCAAAGTCTAAGAAGTAGCGGGTCAGGGGAAACCGGTAAAGTTTTCCCGATAATTTTCGGTGCAAATAGGCTTTCTGAAAGCACTTATCTTTTGTGAAACCAATCACTTTGCCTGACATCTCCTAATTAGGGCTAGGAAAGCTCTGAAACCCGGTTATAATAGGTGCGCGCAATTATTACAATCTTTTTGGCGGCGATACCCACGCTTGCTCAACTGCCCGGCGATAGGCTCGCCCGTTTTGGGTTTAGGCGAATTCGTGCCTGAGTCACCTGGTTGTGACGTGTGCGGCTGGCGAGGCTCCGGTTGGCGTGTGTTCCGGTTTTTGGGGCGTAAGGACCCGTATTTTTTGATAGTACAAGATTTGTTGGCTGGTTGGCGAGTAGAGGTGATTAGGTAAGGTGGATCAATTCGAGGATCAATATTTAGCCGATGGGCCGGAGCCCTTGGCTGGGATTCCGTTCGACGAGGAAGCGAACTTCTTTCATCCGGAGGAAGTGCAAGACGAGGAATTTCATGGCGCGCAGGCGCCGGAAGAGTCGATTTATACCGACGATCCGGTGCGGGTGTATCTGCGGGAAATGGGTTCGGTGCCGCTGCTGACTCGCGAGGGGGAAGTAACACTCGCGCGCAAAATGGAGCGCGGAAAACTGCGCATGCACAAGGCGATCAGCCGCTCGCCGCTCATTCAAGCGACGGTGGGCGAGTTTGCGGAGTTGATTCGCAAGGGTGCTGAAGATGTTGACAGTTATGTGGATTTGGGCCCTGCCGATATTGAAGAAGGCAGTGCGGCCGATGTAAAGCGCCGTAGCGAAGCGACCGAGTTTTTCCTGGCTTACCAGGCGTCGGTCAAAAAGTTACAGCAAACCGTGGAGAAGCATGCGGTGGCCCCGGCCGCCAACAAGAAGCTCCGCAAGAAGTGGGCAGGCAAAGTAGTGCGCGGCAAGGTTGAGGTTTCGCGCGCGATTCGCGCGATTCCCTTCAATCTGGCGCGCTGGAAGGAATTTGCCCGCACCATTGAGCGCACCGGCGACGAAATGGCGCTGCTGGAAGCGGAAACTAAGAAGCTGGAAGTGCGTAGCACCCCGGCCGCGCAATTGCGCGTCAAGGAGCTGAAGCGCGACCTCAAAAAGAAAGAGCTGGAAGCGGGCGCTTCGTTACCTGACCTGCGCCACAGCCTTTCCGTGATCCGGCATGGCGAGATTGAGGCGGAGCGGGCCAAGAAAGACCTGGTGGAAGCGAACTTGCGCCTGGTGGTGTCCGTCGCCAAGAAATACGTCAATCGCGGATTGCATTTGTTGGACCTGATTCAGGAAGGCAACATCGGCCTGATGCGCGCCGCGGACAAATTTGAATACCGCCGTGGCTACAAGTTTTCTACTTACGCCACCTGGTGGATCCGGCAGGCCATCACGCGCGCCATTGCCGACCAATCCCGCACAATTCGTATTCCCGTTCACATGAACGAGAGTATGAACAAGTTCCTGCGGGCGACGCGTGAGCTCGAAAAAGAACTCGGCCGCGTGCCGACCAATGAAGAAATCAGCCGGCGTATGGATATCCCGGTCGAAAAAGTACAGAAGCTGAAGACCATTTCGCGCGACCCGGTGTCTTTGGAAACCCCGGTCGGCCGTGATGGTGAATCGGCTTTGGGCGATTTGATCGAAGACCGCTGGGTGGGTTCTCCCGTGGATGCGGTGATCGATTCGAACGTCCGGGACGAGACCGCGAATATCCTGAAAACGCTATCGCCCAAAGAAGAAAAAGTGATCCGCTTGCGGTTCGGTATCGGCTGCGAACGGGAGCACACGCTGGAAGAAATTGGACAGGAGTTTGACGTGACGCGCGAGCGCATCCGGCAAATTGAAGCCAAAGCATTACGCCAACTGCGTTCTCCCGAGCGCGCTCGTCATTTACGCGCGTTACTGGCGGCTCGTTAGTAATAAATCTCATTATTTACGTAAAACTACGTGAAAAAGGCTAAGCATTTTTGCTTAGCCTTTTTTTATTATTTAGTTGTATTCCCGTAACAGGATATCTATACTCCTTTCTTCTAGAAATGGAAGAATTTAGCGGGTTACACGCTGATAATAAAGGGCTTGCCATTTGGATAATGAATTGCTAAGCCGCTTATTGTAATGAGAGATAAACAATTCGTCAGGTCATCTTTAGGAACAATTACCAGGTTCTTAAAAACAAGTACAAAATATACTCTTTTTGTACTGGTAATATCCACACTAATTTCAGCGTCGTTGATGGCGCAGACTACGAGCGGAAACTTGACCGGAACGATATTTGACGCGTCGGGTGCTACCGTCCCCAACGCGGGAGTCACCGTCAAGAACGTTGCCACCGGCGTGGCGAACACGTCTGTTACCGTCTCGAACGGCAGCTATCGTTTTGAAAATCTTCCCGCGGGGACCTATTCCCTGGAAATAACCTCCACTGGCTTTAACAAATCGGTAGTAAACAACATCAGAGTGGAATTGAACCAGACCGTCACCTCCAACGTGACGCTGGCGGTCGCCAAGGAAAGCTTGCAAGTAGAGGTGACTGAATCGGCGGTTGCCATTGATACCACTACTGCCCAGATCCAAACGACGTTCCAGGAAAAGGAACTCACTGACCTGCCATCGGCTAGCGGCGGACAAAACGGTTCGGGTGTTATCAATCTTGCGTTGCTTGCACCCGGCGTTACTTCGAGCGGCGGTGCGGGCTATGGCACCGGTCCATCCGTTGGAGGGCAGCGTCCGACGAACAACAACTATACGATTGAGGGTATCGACAATAACAGTCTTTCCGTCACGGGTCCAGTCGTAACCGTTCCAAATGATGCCGTCGCTGAATTCAGCTTATTGTTGAACCAGTTTTCTCCGGATTTCGGCCATTCCTCCGGCGGCCAATTCAACGAAGTGGTGAAAAGCGGAACGAATCAATTCCATGGCACACTGTACGAGTATTTTGAGAATAGGAATCTGAATGCCGGCGATAACTTGAACGCCGTGCTGGGCAATCCCCTTCATCCACGCTTTGACCGCAACCGTTTTGGTGGTGCTGTCGGCGGCCCCATTAAGCGCAACAAGCTGTTCTTCTTTGTGGACTACGAATACAATCCGATCGGGCAAACCGCGTCCACGGCATACTATGCGCCCACTGCGGCGGGATATAGCACGCTGGCCGCGCTGCCCGGCATCAACCAGACCAATCTTTCGGCGTTTAAGAAATACCTGGGTACTGCTTCAGCCATATCGAACCCATCCTCCTTGCCGAACGGCGCGTTTCCGCTGGTTGCGCCTGGTCCAGGCAGCAATCAGAGTCAACAGTCGGGCGTTTTTGCCCCCAACGCCACCGGAGCGCTCAGCATTCCGGTAGGGCAGATTTCCTCCTCCCTGCCCAACTTCATCAATAACGAGTACGGCGTGGCTTCGATTGACTACAATATTTCGGACAAAGATTCATTGCGCGGGCGCTTCGTTTTGAACCGGTCGGGTACAATCGACAACACTGGCTTTCCGTCCATATTTTGGGGTGTCCAGCCGACAAACGCTTATCTTGCTACAGCTTCGGAATATCATACATTCACTCCCAACTTAATCAATGAGTTCCGGCTTGGCTTTAACCGCCAAAATCAGCAATTCCCCGTTTTTGGAAATCAATCTTATTCCGGACTTGATTCATTCCCGAATATCAACGTTTACGAATTGAATGCTGGATTCGGTCCTGACCCGAACGCCCCGCAATATACGGTTCAGAATCTTTATCAGTTGAACGACAACGTAACCTGGACGAAGGGAAAGCATACCTTCAAATTTGGCTTCGACGGCTCGAGTTCCATATCGCCGTCGCAGTTTATTCAACGTTCACGTGGCGATTACGAGTGGAGTTATCTCTCTGACTACCTCTATGACAATAATCCCGACGGAATTGCGCAGCGTTCCTTGGGTGACGCGACGTACTACCAAAATCAGCAACTTTTGGCGTTTTTCGCCAATGATAGTTGGAAAGTCACGCCAAACTTGACCATCAACCTCGGGCTCCGATACGAGTATTTGACCATTCCTCTAAGCGAGAACGAACAATCCTTGAACGCCAGCGCAAACGCTCCTGGCCTAATCGTGTTCCATTCGCCAACCGCGCAAACCACAAACTTTATGCCGCGCGTCGGAGTTGCCTACTCTCCCGGCCAAAGCGGCAAAACTTCCATTCGCGCGGGCTTCGGAATCAGCTACGATGTCCTTTACGACAACCTGGGGACGCTCAGCTTGCCTCCGCAGCTGAGTACCACCGTCGATGTAACCGGCCAGAACGCGACCGGATTCCTTGCGGGCGGCGGCATTCCCCCTAATGCGACGGTCTCAATCCCGCAGGGCATGGATGCCCGGAATGCAACCGCCGGTTTCATTCCCAATCAAAAGCGCCCGGAAGCCTACAACTGGAACTTCGGTATCCAGCATGAGTTTGGCCGGAACTATGTATTTGAGAGCCGCTACGTCGGAACCCGCGGCCTGTTCCTGCCCATGCAGGTCCAGATCAATGTTCAGCCGACGGTAAATGCATCGAACGCATTGCCGGTTTATCTTACGGCGCCAAGTCAAGCAACCTTGAACTCGTTGCCAAACACGCTGGCAAATCTAACAGCAACGGAGAATAACGGCGGTAATATTTTGCCCGCCTACGCCAATGCCGGGTTTACCAATCCCATCACCGCTTTCATGCCGGTAGGCAATTCCACCTACAACGGATGGTCTAACGAGTTGCGGCGGCGTTTTTCCAATGGCTTGCAATTCAACGGTTCCTATACGTGGAGTCACGCTATAGACGACTCCACCGACGCTCTCAGCTCAACGGTGTTGGCGCCGCGCCGTCCGCAGGACTTCCAAAACTTAAGCGCCGAGCGCGCTTCCTCATTGTTGGATCATCGCAACCGCGTCATATTCCAATTGATCTACGATGTTCCGTATTTCAAGAATCGAAATTGGTTTATGAAAAACCTCGTGGGCAACTGGGAAGTCGCGCCTGTTTACACCTTCCAATCGGGCCAGCTTGTCACGCCGCAAAGCAAGGTTGATTCCAATCTGAATGGCGACAGCGCTCCGGACCGGGTCATCATCAATCCTTCGGGCAGCGCCAGTGTCGGTTCAGCAACAACGGCTCTTAGCAACAGTTCGGGCGATGTTGTTGCCTATTTGGCGAATAATCCGAATGCCAAGTTTATCGCCGCGCCGGTCGGCACCCTCGCGAATGGCGGCCGCAGCCTGCTGGCGTTGAATCCAACCAACGATATCGATCTGACTCTGGTAAAGCGCATTAACGTTACTGAGCGGATGAAGGTTGAGTTCTCTGCTCGCGCATTCAACATCTTCAACCATCCGCAGTACACCGGCGGGTACCTGAATGATGTATATCCGCAAGGCTACGCCCAAGGAACCAGCGGCGGAGATCTGGCGCGCAACACGCTGACACCGGGCAATACCATTTTTCAGCAGTGGAGCCAGGCATTTCCGAGTAATCCCCGGCAAATGCAGCTGTCTCTGAAGCTGACGTTCTAACCGCTTCTTCACCAAAAACGAAAGGGAGCAGTCATCCGGTGCGGTGGCTGCTCCCTTTTTGCGCAGATTCGGAGGGTTCTGCGCAATTTTCCATTCGATCCGATTTATACGATGAATGTTACGGGTATCGGCGTTCTTACCGTACCATTATTTTCGTTTGCTGGTACTAGCGGGCTCGCGGAACATCTCGCGCTCCATTTCGATACGGTCACCAAATTGTGATCCGCGCGGTAAACTGAAGTCAGGTCCCTCCATGCTAGGCGTTAGCACCATCGCGGAAGAAATTTTAGCAGTTAAGAAGGCACGGCGCGCCGTAATTCTGGCTCACCACTATCAGGAGCCGGAAATTCAGGAAATTGCCGACTCCATTGGGGATAGCCTGGAACTAGCCCGCATCGCCAAAAAGTTCGAGGGCGATGTGATCGCGTTCTGCGGCGTGCGGTTCATGGCCGAAACCGCCAAAGTAGTAAACCCGGAGCGCGTCGTGGTTTTGCCCGATTTGAACGCCGGTTGCAGTTTGGTGGATAGCTGCCCGGTGGAGGCAATTCGAGCGTTCCGTAAGCGCAATCCAGAGCACGTAATTGTCAGCTACATTAACACGTCGGTGGAAGTGAAGGCCGAGAGCGACATTCTCTGTACTTCGCGGAATGCCGTAGCGGTGGTGAATTCCATTCCGGCTGAAAAGCCGGTTCTGTTCCTGCCCGACATTAACCTGGGCAACTATGTGAAGAAGCAAACCGGCCGCCAGAATATGCAAATCTGGCAGGGCGCTTGCATCGTGCACGCTACTTTCCCCGCGCGGCGGTTGACCGCTGCCCGGGCGGAGCATCCGAATGCCTTGGTGGCGGCGCACCCGGAATGCCCCGGCGATGTGCTGCGCATGGCGGATTTCATTGGGTCTACTTCGTCTATCATCGACTGGTGCGGCAAGCAGTCCGCCGAAGAGTTTATTGTGATGACCGAGAGCGGAGTGCGTTATTCGCTCGAAAAGGAATCGCCCGGAAAGAAGTTTTACTTCGTTGCTAACGAAAACTGCAATTGCAGCGAGTGTCCGTATATGAAGATGAACACGCTGGAAAAACTGTTGGAGTGCCTGGAAACTCTGCAGCCGCGGATTGAGCTTCCGGCGGACATTATGGAGCGCGCCTTGCTGCCGCTCGAACGCATGCTTGCGTTGAAATAAAACTCCATTGTGAGTACGCTTGTCCAACTTGGGTCAGTTCCGGCCGGACCGGCTGCGTCGTTGCCACCCCTGGCTGGCCCGCTGGTGGATACGTTCGGGCGCGTCCATTCCGATCTGCGCATCAGCGTGACAGATCGCTGCAACATCCGCTGCTTCTATTGCATGCCGGAAACCGGCGCGGAGTTTGCCCCGCTTTCTTCTCTGCTGAGTTTTGAGCAGATTATCAAATTCGTCTCCGCGGCTTTGCCGCTCGGCATCAATAAAATTCGCTTGACCGGCGGCGAGCCTTTGCTGCGCCCCAAGCTGCCGGATTTGGTGGCGTCGCTCAGTGAATTTCCGGCCATCCGCGATCTGGCGCTAACTACCAACGGGGTGCTTCTCGCCGGTTCCGCGCAGCCTCTCTTTGATGCCGGTTTACGGCGTTTGAATATTCATCTCGATACCCTCGACCGGGAGCGCTTTCGACAAATTACGCGGCGCGACGACTTACGCCGGGTGATGGCCGGTTTAGATGCGGCCTTGCAAGCAGGGTATGAAGTCATCAAGCTGAACGCCGTTGCTATTAAAGGGATGACCGAGCCGGATGTTCTTTCGCTAGTGCGTTTTGGCCGAGAGCGCGGAATGGAGGTCCGCTTTATCGAGTTCATGCCTTTAGACGCGCAGCAAATCTGGTCGCTGGATCAGGTGCTGACGGCGGATGACATGATCGGCATGCTGTCGCGTGAATTCGGTCCGTTGACACCGGTGCCTGATGCCGATCCGCGCGCGCCGGCTACGGAATATGAGTTCGCCGATGGGTACCGGGTTGGGTTTATCGCCAGCGTAAGCCGCCCGTTTTGTTTGAACTGTAACCGTTTGCGCCTGACGTCGGACGGGAAGCTGCGGAATTGCCTGTTTGCTGTGGAAGAGACGGATGTGCGGTCTCTGCTGGAAAGCCCCGTGGAATTAGAAACTGCGATTCGGTCTAGTATCTGGAGCAAATGGGCCGGGCATGAGATCAATCGCCGGTCCTTTGTGGCGCCTCAACGGCCCATGTATTCGATTGGGGGGTGAGGCTTGGCGCCTGAGAAGAAAGCTCTCATTTGGAGCATATGCCTCTATCTGGCAGCCTGTATGTCGCCGGCGCTAATCTTTCATGTCCGGCAGGATCTGGGGCTAGGCCGTTCGATATGGAGCGGATATCGCCCCGAGAGAGGATTCTCTCTCCTTGGAATCGGGCTGCTGTGGGGCTGGATGCGCATGAATTTCACCGCATTTGCCAATCCATTGCTGTGGCTTAGCTGGATCATGGCTGCGCGGAGACACTTTTTCGCTGCCCGGGGGCTGGCCCTTGCGGCGTTGGTTGTCTCCGTGGAGACCTTACAGTTGCTGGTTCAACCCATGCTTTGGGACGAGGGAGGAACGAACAAGGGCTTCCTTGCCGCGCCTCATATTGGATTCGTCTTATGGATATCGAGCATGGTCATTGTCTGTTGGAGTAGCCATCGCGCGGCTCAGATTACTGCTCATTAAGCAGCGTGCGCGTAAATGAGCGCCAATATCCCAATCACGCAGGCCAGGAAGATGCTGTGCTTCAGCGTAAAGTGGAATAATCTGGGTTCGTCCTTCGCCGGCAGCCCGGCTGCGGCAGCCGCCACGGCGATACTCTGCAAGCTGATCATTTTCCCCATCACTCCACCGGCTGAGTTGGCCGCCGCCATCAAACTGGGATTAAAGCCCAGGCGCGTGGCTGTGATCTGTTGCAAGGTGCCGAATAGAGCGTTCGAAGAAGTATCGCTGCCCGTCAGGAACACTCCCAACCATCCGAGCATGGCGCTGAAGAACGGGAACGCCGCTCCCGTGGCTGCAAAAGCCAGGCCGAGGGTGGCCGTGGAACCTGAGTAGTTCATCACGAACGCCAGCGCTAACACCGATGTGATGCTGATAAACGAGAATTTCAACTGCTTGGCCGATTCAAACACGGTCCGGCAATAGCGCGCCGGACTGACGCGCAGGATAATTGCCGAGGCAATGGTGGCGCAAGCGCAGGCGGTTCCCGCTTCAGCTAGGTAACGGAAGCGATACAGCGCCGCGTAAGGGGCCGGCTTGGCCACCACCGGCGGCATCTGCTGAATCAAGTTGTGCAGCCCTGGCCAAGGGATGTTGATGCTGGGCAGCAACAGCACGGCCTTCACGCTATCCACGCTCCAGGTCAGAATGAAAATCACCAACAGCAGGTAGGGCGACCAGGCATAAAAGACTTCGCCAAAGGTGTGTCCGCTCGGCATTCTCACTTTTCCCTCGGGGCTCCAAACCTGCAACAACGCAATCAGCGCCACCACGGCCGCGAGCGAACCCAGAATGTCAGTCAAATAGGGTCCGATGTAGTTGGAAACGAAAAATTGCGTAACCGCGAAACTCCCGCCGCAGACTAATGCCGCCGGCCAAACGCGCCGCAGCTCTTTGAATCCGCCCATAACCAAAATCAAATACGCCGGGATGAAAAGCGAAACCGGCGCGCAGAGACGCCCCACCCATTTGCTGAGATCTTCAATCGGCAAGCCGGTGGTGGCGGCCAAGGTCACCAGCGGAATGGCGATGGAGCCGAAGGCCACCGGAGCGGTATTGGCCAATAGGCAAATGCCAGCCGCGTTGAAGGCGGAAAAGCCCAAGCCTCCCAGAATCGCCGCTGCGACGGCGACTGGCGTCCCGAAGCCCGCGGCGCCTTCGAGAAACGCGCCGAAAGCAAAAGCGATCAGCAGCGCTTGCAGGCTGGGGTCGGAGGTGAGGTGGCCGATGGAATCTTTAAGAATTTCGAACTTGCCGGTATCCACCGTCAACCGGTAGAGCACAATGGCCCAAAAGACCACCCAAAAGATGGGAAAAGCACCGAATGCAGCCCCATATAACGCCGAATCGAACATCAATAAAGGCGGCATGTGGTAGGCGAACAGGGCCACGGCCACAGCCGTCAAAAATCCAATAAGAGATGATTTCCACGCGGACACGCGCCGCACGCCAATGGCATACAGCAAGGCCAGAATGGGGAGAGCGGCCGTGAGGGCCGACCAAGTAAGGCTACCGCCGATGGGAAAGTAGTTTTGTTGCCACAAGGGCAAAGCATATCAGACGAGATTTTCTACTCGCGAAGCGCCCGCCGCCGGCTTGCAGAAGTAAAATACAGGTGTTTTGCCGTAACGTTGCAAGTAGGCGTCTGTCAACGTCGCGCGAAATGCGTCTACCGCTTCTGGCGCGATTAAATTCACGGTGCAGCCGCCAAATCCGCCGCCGGTCATGCGCGCGCCGTAGACGCCGGGAAGCTTAATGGCGGTATCGACTAGAAAATCGATTTCGGCGCAGCTGATTTCGTAATCGTATTGCATGCTGCGATGCGAAGCGACGAAGAGTCGTCCCATCTCGCCAAGATTTTCGGCATGCGCGGCGGCGGCAAAATCGACTACCCGTTGGGTATCAGAAACAATATGACGGGCGCGGCGCCGGGGCAGTAAAGGGATGCTGTCCTGTACCCGTTCAAAAAGCTGGAGCGAGACGTCGCGCAGGCTCTTCACTTCCGGCTCAAATTCCTGGATGGCTGCCACTGCGGCCTGGCATTCGGCCACTCGTTCCCGGTAGGCTGAGGCACCCAGTTCGTGCTTCACCAGCGAATTTACCGCCAAAATGGCGACGTTTTCAGGCAAGACGACGTGTTCGTGCGTCAGGCTGCGGCAATCAATCTGAAGCGCCGCG
>DASXGT010000171.1:0-8603 GCA_036488895.1 Bryobacteraceae bacterium
CAGCGTGTTGTAGCCCCAGTAGTTCTGGCCGGCCGTCGAGTCCGGCACATTGTCGTTTGAGTCGTTTTGCGTTTCCTGTACAGGCTGAAACTCCACGGCGGTTACGCCGAGACTAGCAAGGTAAGGCGCTTTGAGGGCGGCGCCGGCGTATGTTCCCCTCGCGGTGGCGGGAACGCTGCTGTCGTTTTCAGTCAGGCCACGCACGTTCACTTCATAGATAACGTCGTCTTTCTGCGCCCGGGTGGGCTTGCTGCCAACGCTCTGGCTAGTAGGCGCCCACAAGATACTCTTGGACGCCACGTTGCCGCTGTCCAGGTTGCGGTAGCTGGCGCCGGAGGCGTACACGGTACCGTCGGTCCATGTAGCGTTGACGGGGTCATGACTGATCTCGCGCGCATAAGGGTCGATCAGCAGCTTGTTGGGGTTGAAACGGTTGCCTTGCGCATCCACAGCTGAGAGGAAGCCCGCATTGGAACCCTTGGTCCAACTGGTCAAATAAGGCCAGTTCGGGCCCCAGGCGCGATAACCGTAATACACCGGCCCAGTGATGCCGGCTGCTTGCAGCGTTGCGACCGGTATCGAACCAGAAAAGATGTTGTCACTGCTGTTGGCGCTGAGCGCGAAACGCTGCACCTCCGCCGAACCCATCGGAGATGCATAAAGATCAACCTCTATGCGCGCGGCACGCGAGGAATAGACACGGAAGATAACATTGCTCCGAGTTGCATCGTAGCTCGCGCCCAGACTGTAGGCGTTAATTGCCGCCGAAGCGGGCAACGCAAATAATAGTGGGTAGCCAAAGCCCAACAAGAAACGTATGAATGCCGCCGTAATACCCATGGTTTGAGCATCCCTTCATTCAGTCATGGCGTAGCCGCCGGGCTACTGTCCAGCCGGCATGCGCGGCCCCACGCCTGTCATATCAATCGGCTGAAATCCCATTTTTAGCGCCGGCGACTTCGGCCGTAGCAAGAAATTGAAATTGCCGGCGTTCACAAATTGAGGATCTGCAATAATGGACCCCGCGTCCCGCCCCGCCGCTTTCCATTCCTCAAACGATTGCCCCGCAAATCGAATATCCGTTCCGCGCGTATCGAAGTAAATGTTGTCCTTCATCACATACTGATCGCCGCTCCAGTTGCTGCCCAGTAGACGGCCCTGCTCAAAGTACACAATGTTTCGTTCGAAAGTAAACGAGACATGCGGTTCCGCGCGTGTTCGCATCAATTGGTTCTCCCGGTTGAACGCCCAGATATTGTTCCGGACAATATTTTCCCGCCCATAATGTTGATGAAATCCCGCGCTCTTGCAGTTGTACACGATGTTGTTTTCAATGAGCATTTCCGAGGAGCCCTCATCCGGGTAAATGCCCCATCCGCCGTAGGTAAATGAAGCAATGTCATGGATCAGGTTATTCCGGATTCGTGTTCCGGGCTGTATCCCGAGACTGTAAATGCCGCCCATGTCGCTCAGCATCTCCTTGCCGATATTGTGAATGTGATTGTACTCGATAACGTTGCCCTTGGATTGGTTCTCTCCGTAGCCCCAGGTCCATCCCACCGAAATCGCGGTATAGAACAGGTCGTGAATATGATTGTGGACGATCTGGTTGCGCCCGCTTTGCAGCGCCCAAATGCCGACCGCGGGCGAATACACCAGCCCGAGATCGTGAACGTGATTATCCGCCACAATATTTTCGTAGTTCTGCTCGTCATCATTCGGAAACTGCTGCGGTTCGCCGAGTTTGATGCCGCCGCCTCCGAGGTCAAACAACTCTGATGCCAGCACCTGATTCCGCTTCGATCCGCGGCCCAAAAAGATCCCGTAGCCGCCCGAGTGCGTCACAGTACATTCTTCGATCCTCGTATCAAGCACGCCGATTCCCTCAATGGCGGCCGTCGCCGGCATCGCCGCTTGGGTGTCAGCGTAGCCATGCGCGTCTATGCTCCAATCGGCGTGCTCAAAGCGTAATCCGCGAAAGGCGACATTGCGGACGAACTGGTGCTGCTCGGGCTTGCCCTCCAGCCGAACCAACTACCCTAGGGCAGGAGCGATCACCTGCTCCGATTGCATATTCTCGCCAGCGACAGGCCAGTACGAGACTGTATGGGTATTCCGGTCCAGGTACCACTCGCCGGCTGAGTCAAGGGCATCGGGCGCATTCTCGATGTAATAGCGCGCATCCACCTCTTTATTAGAGGGACGCGGGTCCAAAGTCAAAGTCGCCGAATGAGCAGCGTCATCCACACTTACGATAGGCATGCGAAAATCGGCCCACGCCAGTAATCCGATGATCTCGGCCCCGCTAGCCGCCCACCGTGTTTTGATGTCGTTGCCGCGGTAATGGAGGCGGATGGGCTTATCCGTGGGGCTAGCGCCGTCGATACGATAAAAGCCGAAGTTCGGCGTGCGTGCGCGTTGCGCCCGCCGGCCGCCTACAAACAGCTGATAAAAGTAAGCGTCGCCGGCATCGGCTGTCCAGAGCTGACCGGAACCCTTCTTCCAACCCGAGATGATGCGCCCGCCGCTAATCGCCGGCCGGGCTCCAGGCGCGGCTTCCCAGATGGTATTGGAATCCTCTGGCGTCAGTACGAGCGTTTCCTTCAGGAAATAGACGCCATCGCGGATCTGAATCTTAATCGGTCCGCTCGCGCCGGTGCGCCGTTGGGCGCGAGCTAAGTCTCGCGCGCCGGCAAGAGTTCTAACTGGACCATCAGGGGAAACGACGATCGTCTGCGCACCCAAACTCGATATGCACAGCAACAAGAGCATTGGCGCTTTCATAAACCCTCCACTATCTCACCGGAACAGGATCAGTTCCATAAAAACGATCGACGTTTTGCGCCGTGATGAGCTGATGTTTCGTGAATACAGCCGGAGGGGTGCTCTTGTGTTCAAGGATGTCTTGCGCCAGGCGGATCAACGCGGCGCCGTATCTCTCGGGAAAGAATGCGACCGAACCGATAAATCGGGTTTGAGAGCTCCGCAGCTCATGGCGCGCCTCAAGCACGGCGCCATGACCGGCAACGGCGCAGCTTTCCAGAATGCCTGCTTCTTCAAATGCGCGCAAAGCGCCCAAAGCACAGGCATCGTTAATCGCCGCGATCAACGTCCGCCGCATGCCGTTGGTTCGCAAATAGTTCCGTACTTTGATCAGGCTTTGCCGAAAGGTATCATGCCCTTCCACGCGAGCCACGCACGAATCCGGGAAATCAGGCAACCCTTCCCGGATTCCGGCCAGCGCCCCGGTCAGGCGCAGTTGTGGCAAACGCCCGGCGGACGCGAATTCGATCAACAGGACTTGTTCCACTGCACCCGCCCAATGCCGCCGGGCCCAATTCCCAAGCGCCCTGCCCGCAATCAGGCCTGCTTCGTAGTTATTAGCGCCATAGTAAATAGCGCCAGGATGCGGAATGTCGACCGCAATTACAGGAATTCCGGCCTTCTGCAAAATAGAAGAAACGATGGGCGCCACCGCATCAAAGGCCTGAAATTCGATGGCGAGGTCCACCTTCTCCTTGACCAGCCGTTCCGCATTTGCAATGGCAGTCTTCGCATTCGAGCGGTTGTCCAAGGAAATGAGCTCAAGTCCGGTGCTTTCCGCTGCGTGGCGAATGCTGGAGGTCACTTCATGCGCAAACGGCGAATTCTCCGTCTGCGATGCGTAACCAAGCTTATAGCAACGTCTTTCAACAAACCGGACAACGGTAGAATACTGTCCAGTGGAGCCGCGGCGCAAAAAGCCGGCGGCCTGTAGCGTCGCCAGCAATCGCGAGACTGTCGCCTTATGAAGCCCGGTACGCTCCACCAGGTCGCGCACTCGCAAGATCTCGTTCTCTCCCCGAAAGGCCCGTAGAATGTCGCAAGCGCGGGCTACGGATTGGACTTGTTTGGGTAGCGGAGGCGTTTCTTGTCTTGCTGAATGAGACATTTTCTAATGGTTTCTCGCTTTGCCGCATTCCCAGTCACAACGGCAAATACTTGGGAAATTGGATCTTTTGGTTTCGTGTTGGCACGTCTGATGTCTCATATTATGAGACTTAAAATCGAGAACAAATTATTCTATCGCTCAGGGCGGCGGTCGAATTACAATCTACCCGACGCCGTGTTTCCTCGTCTTTAACATGCGATATCCATTTCACCTCCATCGAACTTCTCGTCCCTTCTTGAAACTTACGCTGTTGGCGGGCTGTATTGGCGGACTTGCCCTGCTGCTTGGAGCGCGCTCAGGAGCCGCTTCGAATCCATCAGACCGCAGCATCGTTCTGGGTACGGGCGAATCCGGCTCACTCTATGCGGTCACGATTGCCGTGAAAGATCCGGCTCAACTTCCGGCCCAGGGGGCATTCCAGGTTTCAATTGCCGATGGCCAGGGTCGCGTGGCGGAGAAATGGCTCCATGCGGAGGATCTCGATTTTTACGCAACTCTACAACCCCGCTCTTCCGGGAATGTCACCGCAACCCTGCATGCCGCACCGGGCGAAATGCTTCCCGAGGTAACCACCGCGCTTCACCGCATTTCCGAGACCCACTCCGGGCCTGCCGTTATCGCGGCGATGCCGAACGATACCTGGCAAAAAGCGCAACCCATCGAATTCGGACAAACCGTTTACGGAGGAGCGGACGAACGGCCTTACACCCCAGCTCCCAATGAAGACCGCTACGGCGCTCTGCTGAAAGGCTTTCAATGGTTCCAATTTACTTACCATGGCGAGCAGCCCAAACTAGTTTATTTTGTGCTAGATATTACCGACCGTGAAGTCCCGCTGGATGTCGATATCTTCACGCCCGGAAAGGACAGCGCCGGAAAACCGGGAATCGTGCCGTATGGAACCGGCTCGTTCGTCTATCAGATAGAAGCGACTCAAAACTACCCAGGACTCTATAAATTCCGCACCCGCATCCTGCAACCAGGACAGACTTATTACGTCCGGGTAGACGCGAATCACCCCTCTTATCAGTTGCACACATTTTCCTATCCCGTACCTCCTTATACTGACCCGCGACAGGCTGTCCGCACGGGCATGGACTTCCTGATCAACATGGGCGATACGTGGTTATCAAATACACCTCGCCGGGGCGCGATTGCACTGCGGACCACGATGAATCACGGTGATACGCAGCAATGCATCGCCTGCCATCCGGCGCAGTTCACAACGCGCGGCTATCTTACGGCGGTTTCACATGGGTATGCGCCCACGCAACGTCCAGCTCTCGAATTCATCACGGATCGCATTTACAACAATGAACGGCCGCTCTACGGCGAGCCTGGGTCCGATTGGGTGCGTGTCATCTATACCGCGCGCACGGTTGCCAGCCGCCTTCCGCTTCTCGAACACATGTACGAAGCCAATGTGACGCACGATACGCCGCGTATTGCCAGCTTCGAGATGCCCTATGCGAATTACCTAAAGATTCATTACAAGGACCGGACGGTGATGCCGGGTGATGAGCCCGATGGCTGCGAACCGGATGTGAGTCCTTTTGAAATTGCTTCGCAAAGCTGGGACACGTTCAATCTGCTGTATCAGCAAACACATGACAAACAGTGGTTGGAACATCGTGACATGGTGCTACGGCTCGCTCTTCCGTACCAGCCCAAAAACATGATTGATCTCAACTGGAAGATTCATCTCCTGGCGACGATCGACCGGCAGCAGTACGCTTCGCAATTGGACAAATTAATCCAGCAACTGTACAGCTACGAGCAGCCCAACGGAATGTGGCCCTATCCGTTTGAAAAAAATGCAAAGTCCTCAGATTTCATCTCCTATCACGCGGTCCTCGCCTTAGCACTGGCGGGACGTCGCCCGGAAACTGACTCCAACCTTAAGCGCGCCGTCACAGCCATGTTGAAGGCGCAACGGCCGGAGGGAAGTTGGGAGGGCGATCCGGTCTACCAGGGCTTCAACACACCTTTCCGTGCGACCCAGTTTGCAGTCATGGCGTTATCCACTCTCTATCCCGGCCCCGACCAAAAGGCATCGCCGGAAAAGGGCTGGGGCGACGCGTTCCCTAAACCACCCACGACTCTTAGTAAAGATAATCTGCCGCTGCTGCTCTCGCAATTGGATCAATTCTGGGATCTGGCGCCCGCCTCAACACTCGAACAAATCCGGAGTGTTCTCGCCGAAAACGATCAACCGCTGGCGCGCGAAGCCGCGGCGCGGGCGCTCGGGCACATGGCCGATCCGCACTCGATTCGACCATTGACCGAGGCGCTGGGAGATCCTGACAAGATGGTTCAGAGGACAGCCGCCTGGGCCTTACGAATGATCCTGGAGCGCCGGCCGGAAGTTGCCGCCGAAGGCCGTGCGCAATTGGCAGCCGCGCTCCAATCGGCAAATGAACGCACGCGCTGGGGCGCTACACAGTTCTTTAATCAGCACTTTAAATATGTGGCTCAGGATGCCGGATTGCTTCGCGCCCTCATCGGCGATTTGAACGACCCGGCTTCGGCGGTGCGTCTCAATGCAGCGCGGGGTCTTTGGCAATGGTCTTACTGGAGCGCGGACAACAAAGAAGCTCGCGACAGCATTCTTGAAGCGCTGGCAACGCGGATGAACACGGAGGCGGATCCTACTGTAAGACGCGCCGTGCACGAAGCGATTTACGCCACTCTGGATGAAAATACGGGCTATCTCGAAGCATGGATCAGCGCGGCCGGAACCACGGAGGATCAGACGCGCATTCGCGATGGATATGAAGCTGTGGTGCACGATCAGGCACAGGTGCTCGCAAAGGTACTGCGCGCCGCCACGCCTTTGGGACGCCGGGGCATTCTGGACTCCCTCTGGGATTTCCACATTCGGCACTACTCGCTGCCGCATCTGAAAGAAGGCCAGGTGTCAGTGGCGCTACCAGCCGTATTTACAAAATACGTTTCGGGCGTGCCGGACCTGCATGTTCCCGGTTACGAATACCAGCCATATCGCGACACGGCTGATTTTCATTACGACGTTCACAACGGCTTTTTCCAGACGCGTGTTGGCAACGACAGTGATCTGATTCATTTCTACAAGAACTCCGGGCCTGAGCTCGAAGACGCTTTAATTCAATGCCTGAAAGGCGCGGACAGCGACTTGAAGATCGATGTCTTGAAGGCGGGAAGCACGCTCAGCGCGGCAGGGGATGCGCATTTTGCCCAAGCGGCGCTCCAATTGTCCATCGATCCCGATCCGCAGGTGCGGGAAGCCGTCAGTTATGTCTACAAGAACGGACAGCGCGGAAGCCTCAACATCGATTCTGCCGCCCAGCCTGACCCGGCCTTGATCCGGACCATCACTACCGTACTTGCAAGCGGCGGCGATAGTGCGCAGGATATCGTCTTGCCGCTGCTGGCTGTGTTGCCCGAGAACTCTCCCTGGACTCATCAGCAAGAAGTTGTAACGTCATTGCAAAAGCTGCTCGAACAGCAACCTCGCACTAAAAATTACGCACATGTACTGACCGCGTCAGCGGCCTTTCCAGATCTGATGAACAATCCTGAGGTCCGGAAGCAGATGCTTGGCGCCATCAACGATCCCGACCGCGATGTCCAGCGGGCCGCCATCCAGATCGCGCTGGATCGTTTGGACGATCCACGGCAATCCGCTATCTCCACGGAAATCTTTAGTCACCTGGGCAGTTCCCAACGCAGCGTTCTGGTTGAGGAGGTAAGTGATCCGAGATTCCTTCGCCAGCGCGGGGACGTTTCCGGCGGCGCTATCTCGCAGGACGCGGCTTACCTCAAGAAGAACAATCCTACGGTCAAACTTTTGGGGGAACCGATGGTCTTCAATGTGGTGCTTGCCAGTCTTACCGATCCGGATGCCAACGTCCGGGCCGCTGCTCTTGATCTCTTGCGGAAGTCGAAAGGCATTGAGGCGAAGCCCGAGTTTCGGGCGGCTCTGAATCACATGCAGAACGATCCGAATCCCCGGCTCAAGCTGATTGCGCAAAATGTGCTATCTGGCAAAAAGCTCACCGAAGCCCTGCAAGACGTAAAGCCGGGCTCGGTTCTCGATTTCAATTACTTTGTCACGAAAATCGAGCCGATTCTTGCTACAACGGGAGCCGACGGGAAAGCCTGTGTCATGTGCCATGCCTCGCATGTGATCTTCCGGCTGCAACCACCCAACGCCGAAGGCCAATTCTCCCCGCAGGATAGCGAGGATAACTATAAATATGCGATGCGGGTAGTTAACATCAACGATCCCGAACATAGCCTCATCCTGGTTAAGCCGACGCGACCCACAGATTCGGCTGGAAACGTCGCGGACTATTTAGCCACGCACAATGGTGGTCAAAGGTGGCCGGGAAATCAATCGAGTTGGCAATACGAGACAATCCTTCAGTGGATCCGTGGAGCAAACATGCAGGCGGCGAATTTACAACCGAAACACGCCCACGGCGCGAATGGAACCGCCCGCTGATGCGATCTCAATTTGCGATCTCAATTTGCGATCTCAATTTAGGACCGCCCTAAAACCGCGACGAATTCTGCCGATAGCTAAGTGTGTCCCCGCAACTGGAAGATCGGCAGATCGTTTCCGATTCGAATCCTGAATCGCCGAAATTCCAGAGATCCAATCGCTTCATGCCGCCCGAGATGAACACTCTGG
>DASXGT010000178.1:0-3285 GCA_036488895.1 Bryobacteraceae bacterium
CTTGAGCCGCCTGCGCAAGCGTGCCGGCAAGGTCCGCGATTTGGACGTGCAATTGGCTGCGCTGCGCAGCTTGAAGATGCCACGGGAACCAAGGCGCAAAACTCAGTTAATCAACGAGCTGATCGAGCTTCGCGCAGAGCAAGAAAATAAATTGCGGAAGGCGGCTGATAAGGATACGGTCCGTGAAACTCGCAAGCGATTGAAGCGGGCCAATAAAAGTTTTGATCCAAAGGCTGGCCGCAATCCTTTGGCGGTCGGCAAAGAGATGCTGCAACGGATTGACACCGAAGGTGCCCCGCTCACCGAAGTTTTGATGCATCAGTACCGCATCGCGACGAAACGGGCCCGTTATGCGGCCGAGTTTGCAGCAACGTCCTCCGAATCGGCTCAATTTATCGCTATGTGTAAGCGCATTCAAGATGCTTTGGGTGACTGGCACGATTGGCTGACGCTTACACAAACCGCCAGCAAGCATCTCGGAGACGTACGCGATTCGTCTTTGGTGGCGGAGTTGCACAATGTGACCGGAGCAAAATTTCGCCATGCGGGTGTTGTGCTCTCACAGCTGCGGCCGAAATCAGTTTATGGTTCCAAGCATCCAATCCAGGCTTCGACTCAGGCTGCGCCCAAAGCAAACCTTACTTCGGCAGCGTAGACGCCGGACGTTTCCTAAGATCGTTTCTAAGAGCGACAAACTTCCAGCTCTTGATGACCCAGCGGCATTTGGCATGTAAACTGTTGGCCTTGCCTCATGCCGACCTTTGCCGCAGTTGATATTGGTTCCAACTCCGTTCGCTTGAAGATCGCACGCCTCACGCGAGGCCACCTTCGTCCCATCCACGAAGACCGCGAAGTCACCCGTCTCGGCGACGGCGTGTTTCGGTCTGGCTTTCTTACTCCCGAATCAATTGCCGAAACGGTGAAGGTTTTGCGCCGTTTTCATCGCGCCACGCAACAAGTGGTTACCGATCCGGTTCGAGTGGTGGCTACCAGCGCGCTGCGTGACGCCCGCAATTCCCAGGCTTTTCTGGAATGGGTGCGTTCCGCAACCGGTTGGAAGGTCGAGATTATTTCAGGATTGGAAGAAGCCCGGCTGATTCATCTGGGACTCGTCTCCAACCTGCGCATCGACAATGCGCCCACATTAATGATGGATCTCGGCGGCGGAAGTTGTGAACTCACACTTTCGAGTCGCGGGCAGATTCGCGATACCGTAAGTTTGCCCTTGGGGGCAGTCCGGCTTAGCAACGAGTTCCTCCCTCATGACCCTCCCCGCAAAGGTGAACTCAAACGCCTGCAAGGATTTGTGGCTCGCGAGGTAAACCGAATCGCGCCTCGCATCGTCGCGGCGCGAGTGAAAAATGTAATTGCCACTTCCGGCACCGCCGATGCCCTGGCGGCCGTGGCCGGCCATATGCGGAAGAATGGGAACCGGCAGCGAATGCAAGTGTCGCGCGCGGAGATGAGCCGGATTGCGAAACGTTTAGCTCGCCTGCCGGTCGACGAGCGGCGCAAAATTGAAGGTATAGGCCTGCGGCGCGCGGAAATTATTGTCGCCGGATCTATCGTGTACCACGAATTGCTTGATCGTTGTGACCTCAAAGGTTTTCGCTATTCGCCGCTGGGATTGCGTGACGGACTGCTGGCGCAAATGGCCGCCGAGCACGACCGCAGTACGCGATCCGGCAAGCAGATCGAATCGGAACGCTGGGAATCCATCACCCGCGCCGTAGCTCACTACCACGTGGATATGAAGCACGCGCTCGATGTGCGCGATTCCGCCATGCTGCTGTTTTCCGCGCTCCGCCCGGTTCACAACCTTCCCCCGGATTTTCGCGAGTGGTTGTCGGCGGCGGCCATGCTCTACGAGGTCGGAGACTATGTCAACCGAAACGGCCATCACCGGCATACCTATTACATTATTTCGAATTCGGAAATTCTGGGCTATACCCCGCAACAACGCCGCATCATTGCGGCCATCGCGCGTTTTCTGGGAAAATCGCGGCCGCTCGCGGAAGAAGCCGCTATGAAAGCCATCGATCCCGCGGACAGGACATCCGTGCAGAAAGCAATTCTGCTGCTGCGACTGGCGCGATCCTTGAATCTGGGTCGCAGTCGAGCTGTCGAGAAGGTGCGCGTCAGTCATCGCGCGGGAGAAGTAAAGCTTACGCTGGTGCCGAGGCGCAGAATGGGCGTTGACCTGGAACTGTGGGCGATTGAGAAAGACGCGGCTTACTTCCGCGAAGTTTTCGGACGTGAACTTTCCACCGCGGCGGTGTAGAGGCTGCGCAGCGCTTTCGGGGTGAGGCACCATTGCAACGTGCCGGAAGTGCGGCGCATATCCACCCGCGCCACGGCTCCCTTTTTTAATTCTACGGATGCTTCGCAGCCGGACTCGCTGATCACGGTGCCCAGAAACTGGCTGAGATTGGGATTGTGCCCGACCACCATGATGGATTCATGCTGGGCATATTTTTCGAGCATGCGGCGAAAGTCGGCGAAGGTGGCGTCGGGACGAAGTCCAGTTTCGATCTGTAGTTTCCCTTCGTAACCCATTTCGTTGCCGACCAGCGAAGCCGTCTGGCTAGCGCGCTTCAGTGGACTGGAGATGATGACGTCGACCTGCGCTTCGATCGCCGCCAGGGCACGGCCTACATAGCCGCACTGTTCGATTCCCTCTTTATCCAGCGCTCGTTTCTCATCTTTTTTAGGGTTAACGAAATGTTCGCCGGCGCTGGCGTGACGCAAAAAATAAATAATCATCGCGAATTATTCTTTCTTTCCGGACATGGCTTTGCGCCTTCGTGCCGGGACGGCCGGTGGGGCGAATGCCGCTTCCTGTTTGCCTTCGGCAATGCCGATCAGAAAATCTTGCGCGCTGAAAGCGGCTGCCCCCGTTGGCGGTTTGCGGTTTCGTTTGCCGTGCATGGGCTGCCATGCAGGAATATAACTAGCGTCACGCAGCAGAACACGTGCCTTGCGATTGTCGGCCAAGTAGGCATCGAGAATCTCGCGGTGCACGCGCTCGCGGAGAAATTCATCTCGCAGAGGCGCTAGCACTTCCACGCGCTCGTAGAGATTGCGCGGCATCCAATCGGCGCTGCCGATGTAGATTTCCTCCTCGCCGCCATTGCCAAAATAATAGATCCGGCTGTGTTCCAGAAAGCGGCCCACGATGCTGCGTACCCGAATGTGATCGCTCAGGCCCCGTACCCCCGGACGAAGAGCACAAATGCCGCGCACGATGAGATCGATCTCCACTCCTGCCTGGGACGCGCGATATAA
>DASXGT010000186.1:0-6620 GCA_036488895.1 Bryobacteraceae bacterium
CGATTGACGGACGAAGCGGCCGGCAGCTTTGGGACTATCATCGTATTCCCGCTTTGCAGAAGGGGCCAAATCGCGGCGTCGCGGTCTGGAGCGACAAGGTTTTCTTCACCACGCCGGACGCGCATTTGATTGCCCTGAATGCGTCAACCGGCAACGTTCTTTGGGAGACCAAAATTGCGGAAGCAAGCGACGGCTATTGGTCGCCGGCCGCGCCGTTAGTAGTGAACGGCAAAGTGCTGGCAGGCGTAGCGCCCGGCGATCGGGGCCTGAACGGATTTCTGGATGCATACGACGCCACTACGGGTGAGCGCTTGTGGCGCTTTAACTCTATTCCCAAACCGGGCGAGCCACACGGCGACTCCTGGGCAGGCGATTCATGGAAAGCCGCGGGCGGCAATACCTGGTTAACCGGCAGTTATGACCCGGAGCTAAATCTTCTGTATTGGGGCATTGGCAATCCGTCGCCGGATTTCAATGGCGACGTCCGCAAAGGCGATAATCTCTACACCGAATGCGTGGTGGCTTTGGACATGACCACCGGAAAGATGAAATGGTTCTTCCAGTTCACTCCACACGACACCATGGATTGGGACGCCGTGGAGATTCCTATCTTGGTGGATGCCGTTTACCAAGGCAAGATGCGCAAGTTGATGGCGCACGCGGACCGCAACGGGTTTTATTACTTGCTAGATCGCGCCACCGGCGAATTTCTGCAAGGCGCTCCGTTTGTCACCCACTTAAACTGGGCTAGTGGATTGACCGCGCAAGGCCGCCCGATTCGCATTCCAGGAGTGGAGCCTAGCCTGCACGGCACCAAGGTTTGTCCCACCGCGATTGGCGCAACCAATTGGATGTCGCCCGCTTTTAATCCGGATACCGGCTTGTTCTACGTAGTGGCGCTCGAAGGTTGCAGCATCGCCACCAAATCAACGGAGAAATTCCGTCCCGGAGGATTTCAATACCGCGCGACCGGCGACGTCAATTTGCGGGATGAATCCTGGAAAGTATATGTCCGCGCATTGGATTTCTCGACAGGCAAGCTGCGTTGGGAAAGCGAGCGGTTCGGCAACATCGGCTTCGGCGGAGGATTGCTTTCTACTGCCGGCGGCTTGATCTTCTCCGGCGAGGAAGGCGGGCAGTTGGTAGCGCTGGATGCAAAGACTGGAAAAACAGTCTGGCATTTCAACACGGGACAACGCATTACCGCATCGCCCATGACTTATAGCGTGAACGGCAAACAATATGTGGCGCTGTGCACAGCTTCTGACGTGATTGGGTTTGCGTTATTTGGAGGAGGCGCGGGGAAATGATTTCGCGCGTTTCTCTTTTTTTGCTCTTCTGCCTCGCTGCCTCCGGCCAAAGCCGTTACACCATATCGGACGAACCGTCCGGTGGATCTGGTTCTCCGATGGTAGTGGTCTTGCGGGATCGCATCGCAGGTGTAGAAGCTGCGGTAGCTCCCTCGGAGGGCGGCGAACTGAGCAGTTACCGAATCCGCTTCAAAGGCCAATGGGTGGAATTGCTCTACCATGCTCGCGACTACTCGCCCGGCCCTGGATTCAAAGGCAAGGGGCCGTTGCTGTGGCCGGCTGTAGGCGCGCAATATCCGGTCGGCACAGTTCCGAAATCAAGCTGCGGAAACGGCACATATCTACTGGACGGAAAGAGTTACCCGATGCCGTGCCACGGCTTTGCCAAGGGTCTTCCGTGGCAAGAAATCAGCAGATCCGCCGATAAAAACGGCGCTCGCGTGACTGTGGAGCTTCGCGACTCCGAAGCAACCCGACCCATGTATCCGTTCGCCTTCCGGGTAGACGCCGCATTCGAACTCACGGGCGGCCATATCGCCGTTACCTACAATGTCACTTCTGACGCTTTAAACAAGCAGCCGATGTTATTTGCCATCGGCAATCACATTGCGTTTAATGTGCCGCTGGTGAAGGGAAGCAATCCTGCGGACGTGACGCTGGAAACGCAGAACACCGTGCAATTGTTGCGGGACGCAAATGGCTTGGTAATTCCGGAACAAAAGAAGACGCAGTCATTCGAAACGCCCACGCGCTTGGGGGATTTTAACGCCACGGTGGCTTTGCCGCTTGCTGGTTATCGCAGCCAGCCGTATGCGGAATTAGTGGACCCGCAAGGCCTGACACTGCGTTTGACGCAACAAGCCAGTTCTTCACTGCCCGAACCGTTGCTTCGCTTTAACATATATGGCGGACCGAAAGCCGGATATATTTGCCCCGAGCCTTGGTTCGGTATTCAGAATTCGCTCAATACCGGCAATGGCTTGCTCCATCTGGCTCCGGGAAAGAACTGGAAGTGGAGGCTTGAATTGCAAGCAGGCGACCCGCATCCGGCGCTGTCGGCCAGTTCGCCCGGTGTCGAGAAGTTCGCCGGAAATTTCTCATTCGTCGAAGGGCCGGTCTGGTCTAAAGAGGGAGCGCTGATCTTTAGCGACATGTATAACTCACGGGTCATGAAATTGGCGACCGGGCAAGACCGAAGCATCTACCGCAAGTACACCAACGCCACAAACGGCAACTCGATGGATGTGCAAGGCCGGCTCTATAGCTGCGAGCGCGATGGACGCCGCGTCGTGCGTTTGGAAAAAGACGGCAGCCTCACGGTCATCGCCAGCGAATGGCAAGGCAAGCGCATCAACTCTCCCAATGATGTGGTGGTGAGGCGCGATGGCCAAGTGTATTTTACAGACCCGGCTTCGGCAGGTGTCCTGGAGCCGCAGGAGCTAGGCTTCAACGGCGTGTATCATGTCACGCCGGCGGGCAAGCTTTCGTTGGTCGCGAAGATGACCCGCCCCAATGGAGTGGCGGTCACTCCGGACGGCCGCATTCTGTATGTGGCCGACACCAATGAAAAGAAAATCATGGCCTATGATCTGGACGCGGACGGGAACTCTTTGAACGGGCGTGTTTTCATCTCCGGTATCGATGGCGGCCCCGACGGACTGCGCGTAGCCGCCAACGGCAATCTATATATAGCGTGCCGGGGCATTGCCATTTACACGCCCGCCGGCAAGTTTGTCAAGATGATTGAGTTTCCCGAAACTCCAGCCAATTGTTCGTTCGGCGGCGCGGATTTGCGCACGCTTTACGTGACGGCCCGGACCTCCATTTACAAGGTTCGTATTCCGGATCAAGGGTCATTGCAGTACTAAGGAGTTTCTTGTGCGATTACTCGGAATTATTTACTTACTCACGGCTACTGCCATGGCTGCTCAGAATGTAGCCGTGGTCGTGGATAATAATTTGGCGTTTCCCGCCCGCCATGGCGTCACGAAGTTGGAAGAAGCGCTACGTTCGAAGGGCTTCACAGTTACCGATAGAGCGGATGGCGCTGATTATGTGATTTCCGCCAGCATTGTAAAAGGGGCTGCTGAGTCACTTCTCATTCGCCGTCAGGGCAAGAAGATTGTTTTGACGGGCGGCGATGGCCGCGGTCTGATGTACGCTGCGCTCGATACAGCAGAAAGAATCTTGGCTAGCCCGGCAACTGATCCATTTCAGCAAGTCCGCGACACATCGGAGACGCCTTACCTGGTGGAACGCGGCATTTCCACTTACACCATGCAGCGCGCTTATTTCGAGCAGCGGCTATATGACGAGCGCTATTGGACACGCTATTTCGACATGCTGGCCGCGGATCGCATTAACAGTTTCGTGGTGATCTTCGGTTATGAAGACGGTGGTTTCATGGCGCCGCTTTACCCTTACTTCTTCAATACACCCGGTTTTCCGAATGTTGAAATGGTGGGACTCGCGCCCGAACAGCAGGCGAAAAATACGGCGGCTTTCAAGGCATTGATGCGGATCGCGCATGAGCGCGGCATCGATGTGACGGCTGGCATCTGGGACCACATCTACCGCGGCGGCGTGCAGGGGGGAGGCATTCCCGGCGCATCGGAGAACGCAGGCAAGCGCGTGCCAGGATTGGTGTTCGGTGTCACTACACAAAACCTCTCGGACTACACCAAAGCATCACTGCGCCGCTTTCTGGATGTGTTTCCCGAGTTGGATGCCATTCAATTGCGCATGCATGATGAATCGGGCTTGAAGCATGAAGAAATCGTGCCGTTTTGGCATGACGTGTTTACCGGCATCAAGCGCGATCATCCGGGAGTGCGCATCGATCTGCGCGCGAAAGAACTCCCGGACGCGGTGATTGAAGACGCGGTGAATCTGGGGCTGAAATCCCGAGTTTCCACTAAATATTGGATGGAGCAGATGGGCATGCCCTTTCCTCCCACGCACATCAATACGCAAAACCAGAAAGAACGCCGGCACGGCTATGCCGATCTGCTGCGCTATCCGCAGGAGTACCGCATCCACTGGCAGCTTTGGAATGGCGGTACCACGCGCGTGCTGTTGTGGGGTGATCCGGAATATGTCCGGCGCTTTGCCGCCAGCGTGCGTATCTATGATGGCCAGAGTTTCGAGCTGAATGAAATGCTGGCCACCAAGATGTTGGGCGAGCCGCACGATGAAAAGCCGCTTGAGATCCTGAATCCGAATTACCGCTATTACGATTACGAGTTCGAACGCTATTGGCACTTTTACCGCGTGTGGGGGCGGCTCACTTACAACCCCAAAACCGATTCCAGTGTTTGGACGCGCGAATTCGATCAGCGCTTCGGCCCGCAAGCCGGACCGCACGTGATGCAGGCCCTGCATCTTGCCAGCAATGTGCTGCCGCGCGTGGTGGCGGCCAGCTATCTCTATTCCAACTTTCCGACGACGCGCGGCTGGGCGGAGATGAACCGGCAGGGCAGCTTGCAAAAATATGCGACTGAGGATGGAAGCGATATCCAGCAATTCATGAACGTACGCGACGAGGCCAAGAGCATTCTGGCGGGCACGGAAACGCCCATACGCAGGCCGGAAGAAACGAGCCGCTGGTTCGCGCAGACGGCGGACGCGATTGATGCGCAAGTAGCGCAGGCCGGGAAAAGCATCGGCAGTCATTCCGGCAACGAATTTCGTTCCACCACTACCGACTTGAAAATTCTGTCCGGACTGGCGCGTTATCACTCCTGGCGGCTGCTCGCGGGCATTCAATACAACCTATATAAGCAATCCGGCGACTTGGGCGCATTTGACGAAGCGGTCAGTGACGAGCGGCACGCGCTGGAATCGTGGAAGCAAATGGTGGATGCGGCGGGTGATGTCTATAGCGAGAATCTGGCGTTTGGCGCACATGCAGTTGGGTTCGCGCGTCATTGGAAAGAGGAATACGCGCTGCTCAATCACGACTTTGAGCAGCTTCTTGCGGAGCGAGCAAAGGCGACAGGCAAGCCCGGCGTGCCGCATCATACGTTAATGACAGCAACACCGGAAGTTCCTAAAGCCCACATATTGCCATCGGGCGTAGCGGAGCAGGGAAGCGATTATGTCGTCTCCGCCAAAGTCAAAGCGGCCGCGGGCGTGAAGTCTGTTCGCCTGCGCTACCGGCACGTGACCCAAGTGGAGGATTACGAAACAGCGGAGATGACGCTCGACCAGAAGACCGGCGCATACGTTGGTCGGATACCTGCGTCGTTTATCAATCCAAAGTGGGACCTCATGTATTTCATTGAAACGATGGGCAACAATGGAGCGGGCCGCATGTATCCCGATCTGGAAGTAGAAGAGCCGTTTGTCATTGTCCCGGTGAAACGATGAGTGGTTGCACAGTGACGTTGTCGATGAGGCGCACAGAGCCCAGCCAGACGGCGGCGGCAATGCAAATTCGTCCTGTAATATGCGTGACCGGCCGCATGTCCTCCGCATCGACAACCTCAAAATATTCAAGGCGAATGCGCGGCTCTTTGCTCAAGACTTCTAAACCGGCGGCGCGGATCTCCGCCGCGGTTTTGCAGTCGCCTAAAGCTTTGAGCCGCGATGCATCCAGCGCCCGAAACAAAATCGGAGCATAGGAACGCTCTTCCGGCGTCAACCTTTGATTTCGGGAGCTGAGAGCTAATCCATCAGGCTCGCGCACGGTTGGCACTCCAACAATCTGAGTATTCATATCGAGCGCCTGGACCATTCGGCGGATAACGGCAAGCTGTTGCGCGTCTTTTTCGCCGAAGTAGGAAATATCGGGCTGCACAATATTGAAGAGTTTCGTCACCACCGTGGCGACGCCTCTAAAATGTCCGGGACGAAACTCGCCGCATAAGCCCTTCGACACCTTAAGAACCTCAACAAAGGCATCTTGCTCCACGGGATACATCTCTTCCGGGCTAGGAGCAAAGACAACGTCCACCTGATGAGCGGCGCAGAAATCCAAATCCGTCGGCAGGTTCCTTCCGTACTTTTCGTAATCCTTCTTGTTATTGAACTGGATCGGATTTACAAAGATGCTGGCGGCAGTAAAATTACACTCGCGCCTGGCGGCATCCATAAGCGCGCCATGGCCGGCATGCAGAGCGCCCATGGTAGGCACAAATCCTATAGTGGCGCCTGCTTTCCGCGCGGCGGCAATCCGGTTACGGAGACCGGCAATATCTCTAATTAATTCGGGTTGGGAAACGCCCATCTTGCACCTCGGCTATGTATTGCTTCGTGGCGTCCGTGACGGTGTCGCCCAGCTTGGCGTACTGCTTTACGAACTTTGGAACA
>DASXGT010000222.1:0-1611 GCA_036488895.1 Bryobacteraceae bacterium
ACCGTTTGCAATTCCCTCGACTCGCGCCACGGCTTCATTCACGCGTGGGTTGTACTTCATCGTGCATGAGCCCAGCGGATACATTCCGAGATCGATCGCGTAGTTCCAGGTGGAAAGGCGCGTGAAGTGGCGGATGATTTCGATCTCGCTCACCTCGGGCATGTTGCCGAGATCTTTTCTTTCCGCGGCACCGAGAAGCTTCGCCGTGTCAACCTCCGGGACGTCGAGCGGCGGCAACTTCCACGCTGCCTTGCCGGCAGAAGACTTTTCGAAAATCAGGCCTTCGTTCTGATTGACGTGGAGTGTGGCTTTGCGAGTCTCGTGCTTCATCGTGCCACCTCCTCAACCGGCTCTTCTTTTGCGGACTGCCGCGAGCCGTGATCCCCAGCAGCTAACTTTACAGCCGCATCGATTGCCGAGCGAGTGGTGAGTTCAGTGCAGCACCACAGCGCCGCATTTCCGAGTTCCGGGTAATACTTTTTCAAGGACAGGCCGCCGACGATTTTCTGATCCAGCAGGCGGCTGTTGATGACAGCAGGGTCTTCTTTGGTTTGTACGACGAACTCGTTAAAGCGGGGCGACGAAGTAAACAGTAGCTCTCCTTGTTTTGCGAACTGACCAGCCGCATACGCGGTCTTCGCCAGATTCTGTTTCGCAAGTTCCTTCAATCCAACTTTGCCGTAGACGTTCATGAAAATATTGACCATGAGAGCGACCAGGGCCTGATTGGTGCAAATGTTGGAAGTCGCTTTCTCCCGCCGGATGTGCTGCTCGCGCGTGGCGAGTGTAAGCACGAAGCCGCGCCTTCCCTGTTTATCCACCGTCTGACCTACCAAGCGTCCGGGCATTTGGCGAACAAATCTTTCGCGCGTTGCGATCACGCCACAATAAGGACCGCCGAACCCCAGCGGCACGCCGAACGATTGCGCCTCCATAGCGATCACATCAGCTTGGCGCGGCGGTTCGACAATTCCCAGCGACACCGCTTCGGCAATGGAAACGACCAGCATCGCGCCGTTTTTGTGCGCGATTTCGGCAACTGCGGCTACGTCTTCGATTGTGCCGAAGAAATTCGGCGACTGAATCAGCACACATGCGGTTTCCGGGGTAATCGATTTTTCCAGTTCCTTTAGATTGACCCTCCCGTCGTCGCCGAAACCGGCGACTGAAAGCGGCATGCCCTGATGGGTTGCATAGGTCGCGAGAACCTCGCGATATTCTGGATGCAGACTGCGCGCGACAATCACAGAACGGCGGCCAGTGAGGCGCACCGCCATCATGACGGCCTCGGCAGCGGCGGTTGAACCGTCATACATTGAAGCGTTCGCCACTTCCATCCCGGTGAGTTCGCAGATCATCGTCTGAAACTCAAAAATGGATTGCAGCGTGCCCTGCGAAATCTCAGCCTGATAAGGCGTGTAGGCGGTGAGGAATTCGCCGCGCGAGATGAGCGAATCGATGATTACAGGCCGGTAATGAGCGTACGCTCCCGCGCCCAGAAAGCTGGTATAACCTTCCCCGTTTTCGCGCGAGCGTTGCCGGAAATAATCCACGATCTCGGATTCCGCCATTTGACGCGGAACTTTCAGATCACGGTTGAGCCGGTATTCC
>DASXGT010000272.1:0-17278 GCA_036488895.1 Bryobacteraceae bacterium
GCAGTCGCTCGCGCCATGCAGCAAATAGAAAACTGGATACTTCTCAGATTTGCCACTCTCATAACCCGGAGGCGTGTAGACGTGCATGCGCCGGAATTTGCTCAACGCGGTCGAATAATAGTTGATGGAAGCCACCGCGCCATGCGGCACATTCTTCTCGTCCATGAATTCTGCCCCAGGAATATACAGAAGACTCCAGGCATTATTATTTGACTCGCTGACCGACGGATTGCGCGGATCCATCACTGGCACGCCGTTGACCGTGAACGTGTAGCGGTAAGCTCCCGGATCAATGGGGCCAATCGTCGCCTCCCACACGCCGTTTTCGCCTTTGACGAACGGCGGACCCGGATTTGGCGGTCCGCCCGGAGCGCTCGCCAAAAGGCGAATATCGCTACCCCGCAGTCCCACCGTCTGCGCTTCCGGCGCAAGAATGCGAAACGTCACTCGCCGGTCGCTCAAAATTTCGGGCGAAACCACAACCGGCCCTTGCGGCCCGCGCGCCGCCGCTCTTCCTTCCGGCGCAGGCGGCTGCGCAACGGAATAACTCGCGCAAGCAGCCAGCAGCAATGGAACAGTCATCAAATAATGGGCGAATCTAGGTGCGTATCTCAACGGGGACACTCCTTTACTGGGCGCCTTTACCGGCTAACCGTAAGTAGATAAAAACTATCACAAAGCGCGGGAACATGCGTAAGTTTTCGACGGCAGCTAAGCTGTTTTACGAAATGGCGCATCAGCGCAAAATCGCCAGTTTTTGCTTGAGATTGCTCGTAACATATCTGCAACGCTTTATGTGACCCTGCGGAAACCTATTTGATTTACAAATTGTCGTATGCAGACCAACGGCATTGAACGAATCTACACGTTCAACAGCAATAACTTAAAAGTGTTTCCGAGCTTACAGCCGAGTACTTATTTCCTTGCTTAAACACGCCGGGAAGAGTAGACTCAGTCCGATGCGGAAAACCGGGTGCCAGTTAGCTCTGCCACTTTTCCTAGTAGCGAGGTTTGCTTCTGTCCCAGAAATCAATGGCAGCGAGATAGTCACCCGTCACGGCTCGTGATTGCATTCGAACCAAAGTTACTACTAACTCTAAAAGGAGATTTCTCATGTTGAACATCATCATTCAAATCATCGCCGGTCTAATCGGTGGCAACGCGGCTGGGGCTGCGGGGAAACAGTTCAGTTTAGGACCGATTGGCAACAGCATCACCGGGCTGTTGGGCGGCGTCGGCGGCGGTCAACTTCTCGGCATGCTAGTTCCGGCTCTCGGCGCCGCAACAGCAGGCGCGGGGGCGGCAGGCGGAGGAATGGATATCGGCTCAATTGTAGGACAGCTTGCCGGCGGCGGTGTCGGCGGCGCGGTTCTTACCGTTATCGTCGGTCTGATTAAGCAGAAAATGGCCGCCAAAAGTGTAGCTTAATATTTCCGCCGGGTCTCCCTTCGACCTTACTCAAATTCGTTCTGCATTGAAAGCAGTAACGAAACTCTCTCCTGTTGTAGTAATCTAAAGCGGCAACTAACATTAGTTGCCGCTGCGTGCTGTGTTGTTGTTTTTGTGGCGGCCGAAATAGACAAACTGGTAATCAGTGCAAAGGAGCATGGAACAATGTTGAAAAATGGATTCTCAACTCGCATTGCGGCGGCGGCCCTCTTTCTGTCCGCCCTCTCCATTGGAGCCGCCCAACAGCCGCCCGCGCAACCGGACGCAAAGCCCGACGCCAAACAGTTAGAGATCCAACGAATCGCCGCCGAAGTTCACAAGCGAATCGTTACGCTTCCGGAATACGGCGTCTTCGACGACATTAATTTCGGAATCAAAGGCTCCACGGTGATCTTACGCGGCAAGGCCTCGCGCCCCACGCTGAAATCGGGGATTGAGAACGTGGTCAAGAAGGTTGAGGGCGTCGCCACGGTGGATAACGAAATTGAAGTATTGCCGTTCTCGCCTAATGACGACCGGATCCGCGCGGGTGTCTACCGGGCGATTTATCGTTATCCCGCGCTGCAGCGCTACACCTCCAACCGCGGCCCTCGCCTCGGGCCGTCTGTCGCGCGCATGGCCGGCGGCATTACCAATGATCCGCCCATCGGCTACCACGCCATCCACATCATCGTGCAAAACGGCAACGTGACCCTGGCCGGCGTAGTCGATTCGGAAGCCGACCTGTCAATTGCCGAAATGCGCGCCAACTTCGTGCCGGGCGTTTTTAGCGTCCAGAACCAGCTGCAAGTCGCAGGCAAAGGAAAGTAGCGTTTCGTTTAGCGGGAGGCTGTTCCATGAAACAAACTCATGATGTCGATCGCCGTGTGATGCTCCAAAAATGTTTGGCCTGTGCCGCGGCGTTGAGTTTTACGGGTGGCGCTCCGCGCATGGCCAAAGCGCAAAGTTCGCTAGGTCCGCGCGAATCGCTGGCACGCTTGCGGGAAGGCAATCAGCGGTTCACCGAGCACCGTTTGACCTCCTTCAATGACGATCTTTCCATCCTGAGAAACAAAACTCTCGAAAAGCAGGAGCCGTTTGCCGCCATCCTCGCCTGCGCGGATTCGCGTGTGCCGGTGGAAATCCTCTTCGATCAAACCATCGGGCATCTTTTCGTCGCGCGCGTGGCCGGAAACTTTGCCACCTCGGATGTCATCGCCAGCCTGGAGTACGCCGTCAGCGTGCTCGAAACCAAGCTCGTGGTGGTGCTAGGCCATCGGAATTGCGGCGCGGTGAAAGCGGGCATCGGCGGCAAAGCAGTCCCGGGCCAAATCAGCACGCTCTATCCGTATCTGCGCCCCGCCATTATCAAAGCGGGAACCGATGTTGAAGAAGTCACCAGGCAAAATGCCCGCATCCAAGCGGACCTGCTGCGCCAAACATCAACGGAGATTTCAACTCTTGTAAAGACCAAACAGGTAGAGGTGGTCTCGGCTTACTATGATGTGGCCGACGGGAAGGTGACATTTCTCGACTAGCAGCGAAGAGGTCTAAGCCGAGCAGGAAGCTTTCCTGCTTCGCGGAATTACGCGGACATCCGGATCTTGGAGAAGCGGAAAACAGTCTGGGCGCTGCCGGGCTTGCCTGGGTGCGTGTGACAAACCGCATTAAATGCTTGGCCCTGAAAGGAATAACGAGCAATGGGTTTGCAAACAAGCGCTGGCGCCAGCATCTGCCCAGAAGCCGCTTGCCAAAAAAATCCGTGAGATAGGGAGCGACGTCCCGCCCGAAGTCTGGGAAAACAATGCCCACGGATGGCGCGAGCGAACACGACCACTACATCTATGGCCTGCCGAAGCGGAACGTGTGAACACGGTTTTGGCCGACACGTTTTACTGGATTGCTTTCACCCGTCCGCGTGAAGCGGCTTACTCTCAGGCCCGAAGCATAACCGCTGACATCGTGACGACAGAAGAAATGCTCGGCGTAGATGCTAAACCGGATATCGCGGAGCGGCAGCTTGTCTAAACAAACGTACGTCAAACACAAACGTAGCCGGATCGTAAAAATGAATCCGTCCGAAATCCGGATGTTCGGGATTGATGATAATATTCCTTTCGCCCAGGACAACAGATGGCACGAAGAGTACGGCTGAACTCCGCCGGGCGACCCAATCATCGCCAAGCTGCCGAGTGAATGCTTGCTCGGAAATGAACAGCGTTTTCCAACTGGAGGGAAGTGTTGATTCGTCGATCGTTTCGTTGCTCAGCTCGGGCGGGATTTCTGCTTGACCAAGAACGTACCGGTCGGGAAGCGTGTCCGTCAGATGTACCAAAATTTCCAACACGCACAGGGAGCGATTTTCACTCATGTAAATCACGCGCGTGCCTTTTGAGTTCCACCTTCCTCCCGCGCGCCGGGCTCCTTCGCCGTCGTAACTTGGATAGGGAGACCGGTTAAGCCGGAATGCTCGGATCAACCGAATACGCCGTGCTCAATCCGTGTCAAAACATCTTCCACTTCTTGATAGCCATCGTCGCTCATCGCGGCTTCAAGCGGCGTCCGCCCGGCAAGTGAGGGATTCGGTGTTTGCAGCCAGTGAACGGCTTTTTCCTGGTTCGCGAAAACTTCTCCCGCGCGTGCTGAGATCGCAATCCAACGCAAAGGAGGCTGGCCGGTCGCCCTTTCAAGATTCGCTGGCACACTCGCCATAGTGATAGTTCTGCCTTTCTCCACTATATGTCTAAATTGCCTTCAATCAGGGTGCTTCGTGGTCCGTTTCGCAAAATACGCTGTTTCTTCGCCTTTTCGACTTCGTTCCGTAAAAATCCCCATCCCCGTACGCCCGCTTCCCAAAATCGGACACTCCTCCACTCACCAACACATTTATCTTCCCAATAAAATCAATACCTTACCGCAAACCCCTGATTGGCCGCCAAACTGCTATACCTAACATCAGAATGGCAATGGATGTCCCTCGCGGAAAAGAAGTCGCTCGCAAGCGCCTCATCAAACGAATCGCAATTATTTTTATCGCCGCCCTCGCAATCGGCGGCACCACTATCGCCTTGGCGCGTCTAAAACCAGCAGCACCGTCAGTGGATATGAGTGGTCAATGGCCAGGTTCGGTAAAGCGCGGCGACATGGAAATCAATGTCCGCGGCCTCGGCCGCCTCACGCCCGAAGAGCCTCGCTGGATCACCGCCGAGCCCGCCGAATCCCGCGTTGCGGAAATTCTTCGCCGCGCCGGCAGTGAGCCCGTCAAAGCGAATGACGTCATCCTCGTGCTGAGCGATCCCGATCTCGAGCTCGACGCCTCAAAGGCCGAATGGCAGGTGAAGCAGGACGAAGCCAATCTGGCCAACCTCAAGGTCACGCTCGAATCCGCCAAGCTAGATCAGCAGGGCACCATGGCCACCCTGGAATCGCAATACACGCAAGCCAAGCTGACCGCCGATCGCGATCTCGAACTGACCCGCCTGAACCTGAAGAGCGATCTTGAATCTAAAATATCCGTCGATACCGCCAATCAATTCCGCAACCGCGTTGCCCTGCAAAAGCAGCGCGTTGAGATAGCGGACGAAGCCACTAAGGCGCAGATCGCTACGCAAGAAGTCATTCTGCAAACTGACCGCGCCGCCTACGAATTGAAGCGCAAGCAAGTAGAACAGTTGTCCATCCGCGCCGGTATTGACGGCCTGTTGACGGAAGTAGATGTTGAAGTGGGCCAACGCGTCCCCGCCGGCACGATCCTGGCCAAAGTCGCCGATCCAAAGAGGTTGAAAGCAGTTTTGCAGATCGCCGAGACGCAGATGAAGGGCATCCGCGTCGGCCTCGACGCCAGCGTGGATACCCGTAACGGGATCATTCCGGGCCGCGTTATACGCATCGATCCGGCCGCCCTCAACGGCACCGTAGGCGTGGATGTGTCTCTATTGTCGGCGCTTCCGCCGGGCGCCCGGCCGGAGCTGAGCGTGGACGGAATCGTGAAAATAGAGAATTTATCCAACGTGATCTATATGGACCGCCCCGTCTCCGGCGAGCCCGACACCACCATCGGCATCTTTAAAATCGATCCGGACGGCAAAGGCGCGCAGCGCACCAACGTAAAGCTCGGCACCGCCTCCACAAACACCATCCGGGTACTGGAAGGGCTGAATGTCGGTGACAAAGTAATCCTCTCGGATATGTCGCAGTATGATTCATATCAAAGAATTAGATTGAACTAATTGCCAGTTCATGCGTAAGGACAACAAAGGAGCTTTTTTAGAAACATGAGCACATCTGAGCCGTTAATCCATCTAGATGGCGTTACCAAGGTATTCGTGACCGATGAAGTCGAAACGCACGCCCTGGCCGGCATCCATATTGACCTGCAGCGGGGCGAATATGTCTCCATCTCGGGTCCTTCCGGCTGTGGCAAGTCGACCCTTCTGGCTATCCTGGGCCTGCTCGATTCGCCCAGCTCCGGTACTTACATCTTGAACAGCAAGCCGGTTCAGAGTCTCAAGCTCTCGGAGCGCGCGCGTATTCGCAACCGCGAAATCGGGTTCATCTTCCAGGCGTTTAACCTGATTGGCGACCTCAATGTCTACGAAAATGTCGAACTGCCCCTCACCTATCGCGGCATGGGCTCGGCAGATCGTAAGAAGAAAGTGCATGAAGCCTTGGAGCGCGTCGGCATGTCGCACCGCATCAAGCACTACCCATCGCAGCTCTCGGGTGGTCAACAGCAGCGTGTCGCCGTGGCCCGCGCGCTGGCCGGCGATCCCTCCATCCTGCTCGCTGACGAGCCGACTGGAAACCTCGATTCTCAAAATGGCGAGCAGGTCATGGATCTGCTTCGCGAACTCCACCGCGGCGGCGCAACGATTTGCATGGTGACGCACGATCCTCGCTATGCGCGTTATGCCGACCGCTCAATCCATCTTTTCGACGGCCGCGTGGTCGAAGAAAACATGGAAGTACCCGCCGGGGTTTGACCAAATGGTCCGCCCCGTTACCGAGCCGTGACCGTGAGGGAGCGGTTTCAGCGTCTTCTTTTATGATTGGTAAACACATAGACTTGATTGCCATTGGGTTTTTACTGCTCGTTATAGCGGTCGTTAGCCAAGCGCGCCGCGTGGTCGTTGTCCAGCACTTCGGCCCTTCGCGCGTGCTCCTGGTGCCGCGGCCGCCGCGCGTCCCCGTCTTCTTAGCCCCGAAATTGCCAAGACTATCGTTTCATCGCGGCTAAGCTAACAAAGTGATCTCATTACGCAACGTAGAAAAATTCTTTGACCACGGGCCCAGCAAGACTTTCGTGCTGCGGCGTATCAACATCGACATTAAAGAGGGAGACTTCATCTCCATCATGGGGCCTTCCGGAGCCGGCAAATCCACCTTGCTCCATTTGCTAGGTATGCATGATACCGCCTGGACCGGCGAATATTATCTCCTCGATTTCGCTATTCATAAGCTCAACAAAAAGGACCGCTCCGAAGTTTATAAGAAGTACATCGGGTTCGTTTTCCAGAGCTACCACCTGCTGGATTCGCTGACCGTCTACGAAAACCTCGATATTCCGCTCTCCTACCGTAATATCAAGAAATCGGACCGCCAGAGCATTGTCTGTGACGCGCTCGACCGCTTCAGCATGGTGGCTAAGAAAGATCTCTATCCGAACCAGCTTTCGGGCGGCCAGCAGCAGCTAGTCGCTATCGCACGCGCCATGATCGCCAATCCCAAAATCATCCTGGCCGACGAGCCCACCGGCAATCTTCACTCCAACCAGGGCCGCGAGATTATGGAGATGTTCAAGAAATTGAATAACGAAGGCACCACTATCGTTCAAGTCACGCACAATGAGAGAAATGCTGAATACAGCAACCGCGTGATCCAAATCGAAGACGGCTGGATCACTCCGGCCAGCACCCTAAAATAGACCCTAGATGAAGATAGTCCCGTCGCAAATGCGCATCCTGATCGCCGATGATCAGGACGATGTGCTCGAAGCTTTACGCCTGTTGCTCAAGCGTGAGGGCTACAAAATCGAGTCCGCCGAATCTCCGCGCGAAGCGCTGCAAGCAATTGAAAATCGCGATTACGACGTTGCGCTAGTTGACCTGAACTACACGCGCGACACTACCTCCGGGCAGGAAGGGCTCGAACTGCTCGCCAAGATTCAAGCTGCCGACCCCCTGCTTCCGGTCGTGGTGATGACGGCCTGGGGCAGCGTGGATCTGGCCGTCGAAGCCATGCGGCGCGGCGCGCGCGATTTCGTTCAGAAACCCTGGGAAAATGAACGTCTTTCGGCCATCGTGCGCACCCAGCTTGAGCTCAGCGCCGCCATTCGCCGGGGTCATCGCCTGGAAGCGGAAAATCAGCTCTTGCGGGGCGAAAATCTGCCGGACATGATCACCGCGTCGCCGCACATGCTGCCGGTGATTGATTTGATTTCGCGCGTCGGCCCGTCTGATGCCAATGTCTTGATTACCGGCGAACCCGGGGTAGGGAAGGAAGTGGTGGCGCGCACCCTGCATGCCATCTCCAGTCGTTCCAGTAAGCCAATGGTTACGGTCAACGCGGGCGGCCTGGCCGAGGGCGTTTTCGAAAGCGAGCTGTTCGGCCACGTGAAGGGCGCCTTCACTGACGCCAAGATGGATCGCGTCGGCCGCTTCGAATTGGCCGATACCGGGACGTTGTTTTTGGACGAAATCGCCAACGTCCCCCTGAATCTTCAGGCCAAGCTGTTGCGCGTCCTGGAAGTCGGCGAAATGGAGCGCGTCGGCTCATCGAAAACCAAGCAGGTAGACGTGCGCGTAATCTCCGCGACGAATGCGGACCTGCCCACCGAAGTGCAAAACGGCCGCTTCCGCCAGGATCTTTTGTTCCGTTTGAATACGATTGAGATCCACATTCCGCCGCTGCGCGAACGCCGCGAAGATATCGCCCCGCTGGCCAATCACTTTCTGGGCATGCACGCCCGCCGTTATCGCAAAGCCATTACGGGCTTTGACCACAACGCCGTTGAAGCCATGTACGAGCATCACTGGCAGGGAAATGTTCGTGAGCTGAACCATGTAGTGGAGCGCGCCGTGTTGATGGCGCAAACCAACTGCATCAAGGCCGGTGACTTGGCTTTACGCGCCCCCGGCACGGCTGGTTCGCCCCGCATGGAGGAGATGAGTTTGGAAGAGGTGGAAGAGTTCCTCATCAAGAAAGCACTGGCGCGCAACGGCGGCAACGTCAGCCACGCCGCCAGTGCGCTGGGCCTCAGCCGTAGTGCTCTCTACCGCCGCCTGCAACGCTTCGGCCTATAGTGTCGTTCCGACTTAGCCACGATACCCGCGTGCTTTTGCTGGCGCTGGCCGGTGGCTTGCCCGGCGTAATCGCCTGCATCATCCTGATGGCCGTCGGGGGTTTTTCCGTCAGGCTGCAAGCGACGGTGGATGCCTTCGTTGTTATCTGTTGGCTCAGCTTTTGTTTCGCCGCGCGCGGCAGAGTCGCGGGGCCGCTGCGCACTTTAGCGAATCTACTCGAAGCCTTGCGGGAAGGGGACTATTCTATCCGCGCGCGCGTCGGCGATCCGCGTGAACCCATGGGCGAAGTTATGCAACAGGTGAACGCCATGGCCGCCACCTTGCGGGATCAGCGCCTGGGAGCCTTGGAAGCAACCGCTCTTCTGCGAAAAGTCATGGAAGAGATCGACGTAGCTGCCTTTGCCTTTGATACACGCCAATCGTTGAAGCTAATCAACCGCGCCGGAGAAAGACTCCTGGCCCAACCCGCTGAGCGGCTCTTGGCGCTCGATGCTGCTTCGCTCGGCTTGGTCGAATATCTAACCGGCGAGCCTGAGCATATCATTCAACGCTCGTTCCCCGGCGGCACTGGCCGTTGGGGCATCCGCCGCAGCCAGTTTCGCGAAGGCGGCCTTCCGCACCAACTGCTGGTTGTGACGGACCTCACCCGCCCGCTGCGTGAAGAAGAATTGAAAGCCTGGCAGCGTTTGGTGCGCGTGCTGGGGCATGAGCTGAATAACTCCCTCACTCCCATCAAATCCATCGCTCAGAGTTTGGAAGCACTGGTTAAAGCAGATCCACGTCCCGACGATTGGCCCGATGATATGTCGCGCGGCCTGAACGTCATCGCCAACCGTTCCGAATCCTTAAGCCGCTTCATGAGCGCCTACGCCCGTCTCGCCAAATTGCCGCCGCCCAAGTTCGCTCCGGTCGAGATCGGCGCCATCCTGCGCCACGCCGTGAGCCTGGAAAACCGCACGCCGGTGTTCTTCGAAGAGTGCCCGCCGCTCACCATTCAGGGCGACGCCGATCAATTGGAGCAAGTGCTGATCAATCTGATCCGCAACGCCGTTGACGCCGCCAGCATGACCAATGGTCGCGTCTTTGTGCGCTATGAACAAAGCAGCACCACGGTGGAAATCATCGTGCGCGACGAAGGTCCCGGCCTTTCCAATACAACCAATCTATTTGTCCCGTTTTTCACCACCAAGCGCGGCGGCTCAGGTATCGGTTTAGTCCTCAGCCGTCAAATCGCCGAAGCGCATAATGGCATTCTCACCTTGCGCAATGCCACTGACGGCCCAGGCTGCGAAGCGATTATTGCATTGCCGCTGTTGTAAGCGAGCTATCCGCGTGATAAGAACTGCGCACCAATGGACCGGCTTCGACGTGCGCGAAACCCATCTCCAGCCCCGCCTGCCGCAGTTCGTTGAATTCGACTTGCGGCACATACCGCACGATGGGCAAATGCTTCGGCGAAGGCCGCAGGTACTGGCCCAGTGTCAAAATATCTACTTGATGCGCTTGCAAGTCGCGCATTGTTTGCAGCACTTCGTCAATGTTCTCGCCTATGCCGAGCATCAGGCCTGACTTTGTAGGCGTCAGCGGCGCAAGAGACTTTGCGTATTGCAGCATCTTCAGAGACCGCTCATACCGCGCGCCCAATCGCACTTGCCGGTAAAGCCGCGGCACTGTTTCCGTGTTATGGTTCAGCACATCCGGCTGCGCATCCATGACAATTTTCATGGCGCGTTCCGACCCTTGAAAATCCGGTACCAGCACTTCCACCTTGCAGCCCGGAACTTGCTTGCGAATCTCCTGTATGGTCAGCGCGAATAATTCCGCGCCTCCATCTTTGCGGTCATCCCGGTTCACGCTGGTGACCACCGCGTAGCGCAATCCCAGCGCCGCGCAAGCCTCGCCTACGCGCCGCGGTTCATCGTAATCCACGGTCAGCGGAGCACCCTTTTGCACCGCGCAAAAGCCGCAGCGGCGCGTGCAGACATTCCCCAGAATCATGAATGTCGCGGTGCGCCGGTTCCAGCATTCGCCAACGTTCGGGCATGCCGCGCTTTCGCAAACCGTGTGCAGGCGCAGCCGTGTTACCAAGTCTTTTAATTCACGGTAATTATCGCCAACGGGAGCCGGAGCGCGCAGCCATTTCGGCCGCTCCGGCTGGGAAGAAATAGTGACTAACACCGTTTTCAGTGTAACGTGCAGGCGACGCTGAGAACCGGGCAGTTCGCGTAGCGGATGATCTCATAAGCGTGTGTCCGCAGCGAGCCCAACGCGCGCTGGGCCTTTCCACGCCCGATCACGATCAAATCCGCCTGTTGGCCTTCCGCAAACTCGGCTATATCCAACGCGACCGGACCCTCCGGGATCGTGGCCGGAAAATCGGTCCCAGCGGTTTCTTGCACTTTGGCAATTTCCTCCCCGGCCACCGAATCATCGGCGTCTACGTGAATCAGCCGCACCTGCGCGCCCATCGTGTCGGCTAGCTCTTTGGTAAAACGCAGGAGCGGGACTGCTTCGTCGCTCAGTTCCAGCGAACAGACGATTCTGGCGGCTGGCGCGTTATGCGCCTCGTGGCCGCGGTGATGATGCATCCAAACCGGACATGAAACGTCATGCAGCACTTTCATCGCGACCGACCCAAGCAGCAGCCGGCGAAGCGCTCCGTGCCCATGCGTGCCCATCACCACCAGGTCTACAGCCTGCTCCTTGGCGTGGTTCGCGATATGCCAGGCGGCGTCGCCCTCGGCCAGCACGCGCTCCACGCGGCTCTCCGGTACGTCGATCCGGTACTGATTGAGGCGCTCCCTGGCGCCGTCGACGAATGCCGTAAAGTATCCGCTGCCCATCGCCACGGCGCCGCCCATCGGAAGATCGCCCGTTTCATACCAGGCGGGGGGTATCTCAAAAACATGCAGAAGCGTCACTTTCGCTTGAAAGAAATTCGCCAGCGAAGCGGCTTCCTCGTTTAGCGCGCGGCTGTGTTCCGAAAAATCTATCGGAAATAAGATGTGATCGATTTTCATAATTAATAAGGCCACTTCCACTGAGTGATCTCTTTCTTATCGATGCCATGCTCATGAGCAAACGCAATGCTTTCGATGATCTGCCCCTTCAACCATTCCTTGACGTGCGCGCCGGTTGCTTGCAGGCGAGGCACGCGGTCAATCACATCAATCGATAAGTTGAAGCGGTCCACCTGGTTCTCAATCGCCAGTTCAAGCGGCGTATTGATGTTGCCTTTTTCCTTGTAGCCGCGGACATGCAGGTTGGCATGGTTGGTGCGCCGGTAGGCCAGTTTGTGAATCAGGGACGGATAGGCATGGAAGTTGAAAATGATCGGTTTGTTCTTGGTGAAGAGCGAATCGAAATCTCGATCGGAAAGACCGTGCGGATGCTCGGTGTCGGGCTGCAGGCGGTAAAGATCCACCACGTTGACGAAACGAATTTTCAGATCGGAGAAGTGCTCGCGCAAAATGGCGGTCGCGGCTAAGCACTCCTGAGTGGCGATGTCGCCCGCACATGCCATGACCACGTCCGGGTCTTCGCAATCGTCCGTGCTGGCCCAATCCCAGATCCCGATGCCCTTGGTGCAGTGTTTGAGGGCAGCATCCATGTCCAGATATTGAAGATGCGATTGTTTATCCGCAACGATGACGTTCACATAGTCCACGCTGCGAAGGCAATGGTCCGCCACACTGAGAAGGCAGTTCGCATCGGGCGGAAGATAGATGCGTGCAATCTCCGCGCTCTTGTTTGTGACGAGATCGAGAAAGCCGGGGTCCTGATGCGTGAAGCCGTTGTGATCCTGTCTCCATACGAGCGACGTGATCAACAGATTGATGGACGAAATGGCCGCCCGCCACCGCAATTCTTTCTTACTCGACTCCAGCCATTTGGCATGTTGGTTGAACATGGAATCGATCACGTGCACGAACGCTTCATAAGTGGAAAATAAGCCGTGCCGTCCGGTAAGAACGTAGCCTTCAAACCAACCTTCGAGCGTGTGTTCGCTCAGCATCTCCATCACTCGTCCGTCAAGCGCTAGCTCGCCGCCGTCGGCATCTTCAGGCTTATACTCGGCCAGCCAGGTCTTCTTGCTTGCCTCGTAAACCGTCTCCAATTTGTTTGAGGCGGTCTCATCTGGCCCGAAAACACGAAAGGTCGTTTTGTTCCGGCGCAGCGTGTCCCGCAAATATTGGCCCAGAATTTCAGTGGGAAATGCTTCCGTCGTGGCGGGCTTACTGACCTTTACCGCATAGTCACAAAAATTAGGTAGATCGAGCGGCTTGCGGAGAAGTCCGCCATTGGCGTGCGGATTTGCGCTGATCCGGCGATTGCCCACGGGCGGCAGCGCCTTTAACTCTGGAATTAGCGCTCCTGTTTCATCGAACAATTCTTCAGGCTTATAGCTGCGCAGCCATCCTTCGAGCAGTTTTAAGTGCGCGGGATTGGCAACTACATCGAGAATAGGAACCTGATGAGCGCGCCAAAACCCTTCCACTTTGTGGCCATCCAACTCTTTCGGGCCAGTCCAACCCTTGGGCGATCGCAGAATAATCATGGGCCAACGTGGACGCTCGGCCTTACCCGTCTCGCGGGCTTCCGCTTGAATCCGGCGAATCTCTGCAACACAGTGTTCCAGCGTCGCGGCCATTTGTTGATGCATCAATGTTGGATCATCGCCCTCCACTACATAGGGCGTGTAACCATATCCCACAAAGAGGGCTTCGAGTTCTTCGCGAGATATGCGCGCCAGAATCGTTGGATTGGCGATCTTATAGCCATTCAAATGAAGAATAGGCAGCACGGCGCCGTCTCTGATGGGATTGAGAAACTTGTTCGAATGCCAGGATGTGGCCAGTGGTCCGGTTTCCGATTCGCCGTCGCCCACCGCCACAGTTACAATCAAATCCGGATTGTCAAAGGCTGCTCCATACGCATGCGAAAGGCTGTAGCCCAGTTCACCACCTTCGTGAATGGAGCCGGGCGTCTCCGGCGTACAGTGGCTTCCGATTCCTCCCGGAAAGGAAAACTGGCGAAAAAACCGCAGCAGGCCCGCTTCGTCCTGGCTCTTGTCCGGATAGACCTCTGAGTACGTGCCTTCCAGATAAGCGTTAGAAAGCGTAGCGGGAGCGCCATGCCCCGGTCCAGAAACAAAGATGGTGTTCAAATCGTATTTCTTGATCAGCCGGTTCATGTGAACCCAGATAAACGACTGGCCGGGGCTCGACCCCCAATGCCCCAGTAAACGCGCTTTGATCTGATCGGGGGCGAGTGGCTTTTTGAGGAGCGGATTGTCCCTCAAATAGATCATGCACGCCGAAACATAATTGCAGGCGCTCCAATAAGCGTGGGTCAATTTCAATTCTTCAGCGCTTAACGGGTTGGATTGTAATGATAAATTCATGATGGCGAATTATTTCGGAACGGTACGGACACCGCTGCTACAACCTAGACGCTCCAGGGTCATTTCCAGTTCATTCTGCTTGCCGGCTTTCTCGAGTCTTACTTTTTCGAACAGCGACGCGGTTCTCAAATCTCCGTCCGCTCTAGCCTCGTCCGCGAATTGCGCGTACATCTGGCTTAGTTCAGCTTCATCGTCAATGGAGGTTCTTAGATTTTCAGTAGTATCAGAACGTAGACGGGTCAATCTTAGTTCACCGGCAAATTGCTCCGTCCACTGGGAGTCGGCTGCCCTCTGAAATACCCGGGCTAATCCCAACTCATCTTCCTGGCGAGCACGTTCGGCAAAATGTTTATACATGGCATGAGTGAATGCTTCACTCTGTATAGCGGTCATTAGATTTTGTTTCGTTCGTGGGTGCATGGTGATTCCTGCCATGACGACTGCACGCCGCATGCCGTTCGGGAAAGTGACGAAAGCGCCTCCGGAACGCATTTTATAGCAGCGAGACGGGAAGGTAACGGCCTTGGTTTGGGTGTGGGCACGCACTCCATTCCCAATCCGCGCCATATCGCGCAATGCTAAAGGCTTGAGTAGGAGACGGGCACCGTGAAGTAAATGCAACTGCCCTCCCGGCTTGCTCTTCTTGCTGACAAAACGGCTAGGCCTTGCGGCCCGTCCGGAAGGAGCTCGCGCGCTTATTGCCGCAAGAAGCCTAGCTCTTATTCACGGCTGTTGAATCGTGAACATATCATATAGAACATGAGTGATTCACCGGTAGCTAGCCGGGTACAAGCGCGCGGCCTGCGCAAAGGTTTAACCAGTTACGGCGACGCGGAGTTTTCCCTATTCCTGCGCAGCGCCTTCATCAAGGCCATGGGTTATTCCGGCGACGCGCTGGACCGGCCTATTGTCGGTATCACGAATACTTACAGCGACTACAATCCCTGTCACGGTAATGTTCCCGACCTAATTGAGGCGGTGAAGCGCGGCGTCCTGCTTGCCGGGGCGCTCCCCATGGTTTTTCCCACCATGGCGATTCATGAAAGCTTTGTGTATCCAACCGCCATGTATCTGCGCAACTTAATGGCGATGGAAACCGAAGAACTGATTCGCTGTCAGCCCATGGATTCGGTGGTCCTCATCGGCGGCTGCGACAAAACTTTGCCTGCGCAAATGATGGCGGCGGCCAGCGCGAATCTGCCTGCTATTGTGCTGCCAGTGGGACCGATGATAGTTGGGCATCATAAGGGCGAGGTGCTGGGAGCATGCACGGATTGCCGGCGCTTGTGGGCGAAATTCAGGGCAGGGGAGATGGACCGCGCGGAAATTGACGTGGTGAATGCGCGGCTCGCTCCGTCGGTCGGCACGTGTATGGTGATGGGAACCGCCAGCACGATGGCGTGCATCACTGAGTCCCTTGGATTTTCGCTTCCGATGAGCGCCACCATCCCCGCCACCCATGCGGAGCGGCGTCGAATTGCCGAGGCGAGCGGGAAGCGAGCGGCGGAGATGGCGATTTCGGGCGGCCCTCTTCCTACCGATATAGTCACTAAGGCCAGCATTCGGAACGCTTTGACGATTTTGCAATCCATCGGCGGCTCCACCAACGGCCTCATTCATCTCTGTGCCATCGCCGGCCGCGTGGGACAGCCGATTGATTTGGACGAATTTGACCACTCCGGGCGTGACGTGCCCGTGTTGGTTGATTTAAAACCCTCCGGCCAGCACTATATGGAAGATTTCCATCATGCCGGCGGCATACCGCGCGTGATGAAGGAATTGCAGGACCTGCTGGCTCTGGATGTTCCCACGGTGGCAGGCGGGACGCTTGCGGACGCCATCGCCGCCGCTGAGGATGTACCCGGCCAAAACGTGATCCGTTTGCGTGCAGCGCCCCTGAAAACGCAAGGCACCTTGGCAGTGCTGCGCGGTAATCTGGCGCCGCACGGCGCGGTGATCAAGCAATCGGCTGCGTCCGATCAACTGATGCAGCATACCGGCAAGGCCGTGGTCTTCGATTCCATTGAGGAGATGATGGAGCGACTGGACGCGCCCGACCTGGATGTGACACCGGACAGTGTTCTGGTGCTGCGCAATGCAGGTCCGAAGGGCGCGCCCGGCATGCCGGAGGCGGGTTACATTCCCATCCCGAAAAAACTGGCGCGGCAAGGCGTGAAGGATATGGTGCGGATTTCAGACGCCCGTATGAGCGGCACCGCGTTCGGCACCATCGTGCTGCACATAGCGCCCGAAGCAGCCGTGGGCGGACCGTTGGCGCTGGTGCGTTCCGGCGATCTGATCCAACTGGACGTTGCCGGCCGCCGTCTGGATTTGTTAGTGACAGACGAAGAACTTAAAGCGCGAGCAAACGCGCTGGGTCCGTCCTTGCATCCCGAATGGGACGCCTCGCGCGGCTACGCCAAGTTATTTTTGTCCAGCGTGCTTCAAGCGGACGAGGGATGCGACTTCGATTTTCTAGTGAGGCATCCCTCGCACAAAGCGGATCACTAGTCGTTTACGCAGCGGTTAGTAGTTCAGCCACTTTCTGGAGGTACTTCGTGGTGTTGAGCCAGGGCTGGTCCTTGCCAATCAGCAGGGCCAGATCCTTAGTCATGAAGCCCGCCTCAACCGCGCCCACTGTTGCTTTTTCCAGTTTATCCGCGAAAGCGATTACATCGGGTGTATTGTCAAACCGCCCGCGATAACGTAAAGCTGAAGACCAGGCAAAGATGGATGCAATCGGATTCGTGGAGGTCTCTTTGCCTTTTTGGTGTTCGCGGTAGTGGCGCGTCACGGTGCCATGCGCGGCCTCGGTCTCCACGGTTTTGCCATCGGGCGTGATCAACACAGACGTCATGAGTCCGAGCGAGCCGAACCCTTGCGCCACCACGTCGGACTGCACATCACCATCGTAGTTTTTGCAAGCCCACACGAATCCGCCATCAGACTTGACGGCGAAGGCCACTAGGTCGTCGATCAGGCGATGCTCGTAATCGAGATTCGCCGCTTTAAACTTTTCTTGAAACTCCTGCTCAAAAACCGCCTGGAAGATATCCTTGAAGCGGCCGTCGTATTTCTTGAGGATGGTGTTCTTCGTCGAGAGATAAACGGGAAGCTTGCGGGAAAGCCCGTAATTAAAGCAGGC
>DASXGT010000289.1:0-4309 GCA_036488895.1 Bryobacteraceae bacterium
GCCAGCCGGAGCTTTTTCGCCCGGCTGCGCGGGGGAGATGAAGTTTCCTATCTACTTACTTTGGCCGCTACCGTTAGCGTCCTGCTGATAGTCGGCTTGATTGTGACCGAGTTGTGGCAGCACTCGCATGCCACCGTCAAAGCTTTCGGGTTCAGTTTTTTGACCAGCTCCGCTTGGGATCCGAACGCGGGGAAATTCGGGGCGCTCCCGTTCATTTACGGCACTTGCGTGACATCCTTTTTGGCGTTGCTGATTGCCGTACCGCTCGGCGTCGCCTCGGCGGTATTTCTGGCTGAAATGGCGCCGCCCAAGCTGTCCAATATTCTCACCTTCTTGATTGAGTTGCTGGCCGCCGTTCCCAGCGTGATTTACGGACTGCTGGGGATTTTCGTCCTGGTCCCTTTGATTCGCAGTTACCTGGTCCCAGCGTTAAAAGGCGCGTTCGGGTATTTGCCCATCTTTGACGGCGCCTTTTACGGCGTCAGTTTTCTCTCGGCCGGGCTGGTCCTAGCCATTATGGTGGTTCCTTTTATCATTTCCGTTTCGCGCGAAGTGTTGCTGGCCGTTCCCACGGAGCAGCGGGAAGCCGCCTTGGCGCTTGGGGCCACCAAATGGGAAACCACTTGGGACATCGTGCTTCCTAACGCCAGCACCGGTATCTTCGGCTCCATATTTCTGGCGCTAGCCAGGGCCCTCGGTGAGACAATGGCCGTAACGATGGTGATCGGCAATACGCCACACATCACTGCCTCTTTAATGTCGCCCGGTTATTCTATCGCCGCCGTGATCGCGAACGAATTTGCCGAAGCGAGCGGAGATCTTTATGTCTCGTCGCTCATTTTCCTGGGCCTGGTGTTGTTTGGCTTGACCATCGTCATCAATGCGGTCGCTCGCCTGTTTATTCTGACCACCACCCGCCAAGGTGGCGATTAACCCTATGACCATGGAAATCTCGACCAGCCGCAAGCTGGTCAACGCGGTCATGCTTTCCTTCTCCGGCCTGTGCACCGTGCTGGTGATCGGAGTGCTGTTTTTTATTCTGGGGTATTTGCTCTTCCACGGAGCTCGCTCTTTGAATTGGGCGTTCTTCACGCAACTTCCCAAGCCGTCCGGCGAAACCGGCGGCGGCATGGCTAACGCCATTGTCGGCAGTGGCAAGATTTTGCTGCTGGCGGCCGCGATCGGCGTGCCCATAGGCCTGCTAGCGGGGATCTTCCTGGCCGAATACAGCGGCAAGGCGTACGCCTTTATCGTTCGTTATGTAGTGGATTTGCTGAATGGCGTTCCTTCCATTGTGGTTGGTATCGTGGCCTACGCGCTTATCGTCAAGCCCATGAAACATTATTCTGCGCTGGCCGGCGGTATTGCTTTGGGCATCATGATGATCCCCATTGCGGTCCGCACCACGGAAGAGTTTCTTCGCGCCGTGCCGAATTCCCTGCGCGAGGGCGCTATGGCGCTGGGCGCTACGCGCGCAAAAACGATTTTCACCGTCGTGATACCTGCCGCCATGGCGGGCTTGGCCTCCGGAATGATGCTGAACCTGGCGCGTGTAGCGGGTGAAACCGCCCCGCTTTTGTTCACCGCTCTCGGCAACACGTTTTGGAGCAAAGGCTATCTTACCCCCACTGCCACTCTTCCCGTGATGATTTACAACTACGCCATCGCGCCGCAGGAAGATTTGCATCAGCAAGCTTGGGCCGGCGGCTTTGTGCTGCTTAGTCTCGTCCTTGTTATCAACGTCACCGCTAGAATGATCATTGCCCGGGGACCGGCGTCCCAGAGGAGATAAATAGTGGCAACCCCTCAACAACAATTCTCCAGTCAATCTACCAATCCGTCCGCCAACAAGCCGTCCGCCAACAAGCCAGGCGCAACCCTTTCGACCCAAATGCCTGAAACCGTCAAAGCGGGCCAACAATCCAAGCTCAGCGCTAAAGATATTAATTTCTACTACGGTTCTTTTCAGGCACTGCACGGCATCAGCCTGGAAATTCCAGCGAATCGCGTCACCGCGTTCATTGGCCCCTCCGGCTGCGGTAAATCTACTTTTTTGCGGACCATGAACCGCATGAACGAAACCATACGGAATACCCGCGTAGAAGGCAGCTTATTAGTAGATGGCGAGAATCTGTTCGGCATGGACGTTACTTACGTCCGGCGCAGAATTGGCATGGTCTTCCAGAAATCCAATCCGTTTCCCAAGAGCATTTTCGATAACATCGCATACGGTTTGCGGGTTAACGGCATTAGCAAGAAGTCAATCATCGAAGAGGCGGTAGAACGTAGCCTCACTCATGCGGCGCTTTGGGGCGAGGTGAAAGATAAGTTGCAAAAGCCCGCTTCAGCGCTTTCCGGCGGCCAACAGCAGCGGCTTTGCATTGCACGGGCGCTGGCGGTTGAGCCGGAAGTGCTGCTGCTCGATGAACCTTGCTCCGCGCTTGATCCCATTGCCACTCTCAAGATTGAGGAACTGCTGTTCCAGATCAAAGACATCACCACCATCGTCATCGTCACGCATAATATGCAACAGGCCGCCCGCCTTGCTGATTTCACCGGATTTTTCCTACTGGGCAAACTAATTGAAATTGGTGACACTAAGAAAATCTTCCAGAATCCCACAAAGAAAGAAACGGAAGACTACGTAACGGGCCGCTTCGGTTGATGACGACGCGTTACGCGGAAATTGAGGAAACTGTGCGCCACTTTGATAATGAACTAGATCAGCTCAAGGCCAAGCTGTTGGAGATGAGCGCGCTGGTGGAGAGCGCTGTCTACCGCAGCGTGCAAGGCGTTGTCGAAAAAAGCGAAGAGCTGGCCCAGCAGGTGCTGAAAAACGAAGGCCGCATCAACCAGCTCGAAATCGAGATAGACGATATGGCGATCAGCCTGCTTGCGCTGCAGGCTCCGCGCGCCAGTGATTTGCGTCTGGTTACCGCCGCCATCAAAATCAATAATGATCTTGAACGGATGGGCGACCTTTCGGTTAGCATCGCGCAAAGCGCGCTCGCGCTGGTGAAAGAACCCGTTATCCAGCCGCTGATCGACATCCCGCACATCGCCGGCCTGGCGCAAAGCATGGTGCGCAAAGCGCTCGACGCGTTCGTGAACCGGGATGCCGACATGGCGCGCAGCGTGCTTGCCTCCGACGACGCCGTGGACAACATGCGAACCGCCAGCTACCACGAACTCATCAGCTTTATGGAGAACAACCCGAGCCAGATTCCGCAAGCGCTCTATCTGCTCTCGGTGGTCCGTAACCTGGAACGGATTGCCGATCACTCCACGAATATCGCCGAAGATGTATTGTTCCTGGTGAAGGGTATCGACGTTCGCCATCACAACGAAGAACGCACTACGTTCGCCCAAAACTAGCCGCTATAATTTTCGCGGGCTAAATTGCGACAACAGCAGGCCTACGGCGACTACCACCACGCTGCCGATGACGTTGTACCAAAGGAATGAGACATCGGTTAACAGCGCGGATGCGAAAATAGCCGCTTCACCCGCCAACACTCCGCAAAATGCGGCTGTGCCGCCTACGCGCTTGCAAAAGAACGCCAGCACAAAGACGCCCAGCAGCCCGCCGTAGAACAACGATCCAACGATGTTGACGCGCTCAATGAGCGCGCCGAAGCCGCGTGAGCCGAGCGCCGCGAAGGCTACCGCAAAAGCTCCCCAAAATGCCGTTAGCACGCGTGAAGCAATCAGGTAGTGCCGATCGGTGCGATTGCGCGCGATGTAGCGGGCGTAAATATCAACCACGGACACGGTGGCGAGCGAATTAATTTCGCCGGAAGTGGAGCCCATCGACGCGGAGAAGATGACGCCGATCAGCAAGCCGATTAATCCCACGGGTAAATAGCGTTTGATGAACGAGAGAAAGATGTAGTTCGTGTCATCAAACTTTTCGCCGCCATGCAGCTTTTGCACGATGTCGAGAGCTTGTTGACGGCTGTCGTTGAAGGCGCTTTGCGCTTGGCGGAAACCGGACAGAGCCGCCGGTTGAGCCTCGGGATGGCCCATCGCATGAGCCAATCGGTAGGCAGCTTGGCGGCGCTCTTCAAAGGCTTTCTGGTAGCCTTCCTGCACGGGCTGCCAAGTTGCTGATTTGGCTGCTTCCGCGGCCTCCAACGGATGGAAGATCATGGGCGACGGAGCGAACAGTGATAGAACGAAAACCATTGCGCCGATGAACAGAATGAACAACTGCATGGGGATTTTCACCACCGCGTTGAAGAGCAGGCTGAGGCGGCTTTGCGCGATGGACTTCCCGGTGAGATAGCGCTGCACTTGACTTTGGTCGCAG
>DASXGT010000024.1:0-48530 GCA_036488895.1 Bryobacteraceae bacterium
AGCGAAAAAAAGACGTGCGGCGACATGTTCGGCTGCGTCATACGGCGGCGCATTCCTCTAGCGGAAGCGGAGGGTGGATGGGAATTTCCAGACCGTCATAGGCTAACTGCACGGACGCCGGCAAGCGCGCCGCCGTGGGCGCATACATAACGTCATGCGACATGTGCGTAAAGAACGCCTGTTTCGGTTGTAGCTTCTCTACTGTTCGCAAAGATTTCTCAATCGTGGAATGAGTGGGATGCGGATTATGCCGCAGCGCATCCAAGAACAAAACATCCAGGCCGGTCAGTTTCTCCAGGCTCTCGTCCGGTATGTCGCTATGGTCGGTCAAATAGGCGCAATCCCCAAAGCGAAAGCCGTGCGCCGTGCCTTTGCCGTGCGCCACGCGGATGGGATGGATGGTGATGCCGGCCGCGCAAAACGGCTCCGCGTCGAAGATATGCGGCTTCAGCCGGGGACGGCTGGATTCGGTGGGCGTTTCGCTGAACACATAGGAGAAAGTATCGCGAATGGCTTGCAGCGTCTCCGCCGAGGAGTAAATAGGAATATCTTCTTTTTGCAAAAAGTTGAATGGCCGCACGTCATCCAAACCCAGAATGTGATCGGCGTGCGAATGCGTATAGAGGATGGCATTGAGCCGTTCAATACCGTAGCGGAGCGCCTGGCAGCGGAAATCCGGAGCGGTATCGATCAGTATGCGTTTCTTTCCGAATTTCAATAGCACGGAAGGACGAAGGCGCTTATCGCGCGGGTCAGTGGAAAGGCACACTTTGCAGCGGCAGCCCACCATGGGAACACCCATACTGGTTCCCGATCCAAGTACAAGGATAGAGTTTTGTTCACACTCCTCCGCCATCTACGAGGATTTACTTCCCTTCCCACCATCGGGAGTAATGATGAGCGGAGACTGCTTGCCGGTCTCTTTCCGCTTTTCCAGTTCCTCGGCTACCTGCACAAAACGGAAACGCACTTCCGTGAGACCGTTTTCAAGCAAGCGATGCTCTTCGGCTGTCAGATTGCCTGCGGTTTTATCCTGCAGCATGGCCAACAAATCGATGGAATGGCGGGCGATGGGAAGATTCGGTTCCATGGCTTCCTCACCTTCCGGGGGCTCGCCTTCCATATGCAGCAAGCCGAGTTGCATCTGCGTCTGCATCAGAATCGATTCCACCAGAAAGGAGAAGTCGGCGGGTGGGATTTCGAAATCCTGCGGAATGGACGGTGTTTCAGACATACAACACACCATCTTACTTGGAGTTGCGGGGCGCGTATAGTCGGAATGAGGAGCATTCGTGACGGAACGTTTTGCGGAAGCGGGAGAAAAATTCAGCAAATTAGTGGAAATTATGGCGCGGCTGCGCGGCCCGGGCGGCTGCCCTTGGGACCGCAAGCAGACGTTTGACACCCTCAAAACTTACTTAATTGAAGAGAGTTACGAAGTGCTGGACGCCATTGACCGCCGCGATTGGCCGGGACTCGAAGAGGAGCTGGGCGATCTGCTGCTGCAGCCGGTTTTTTTGGCGGAGATGGCAGCGGAGGAAGGTACGTTTAGCATTGCGGATTCGCTGGATGCCATTAATGAAAAACTGGTGCGGCGGCATCCGCATATATTCGGCGACGCCCAAGCCGAAACGCCGGAAGAGGTGCTGAAACGCTGGGATGAGATTAAGCAGGAGGAAAAAGCCGCGCAAGGTGTTGCGCCGGCTGCCTCTGTCTTAGACGGCGTTCCGAAGAACCTGCCCGCGCTGATGGAGGCGGAAAAAATCGGGCGGAAGGCCGCGGGTGTGGGCTTTGAATGGCCGGATATTAGCGGCGTGCTGGAGAAATTGCAAGAGGAGGCGGCGGAACTGGCGGCCGCGCGCGCATCGCAGGATCAAGCACATGTGGAACATGAGGTCGGCGATTTGCTGTTTACGATAGTGAATTTGGCTCGCTTTCTGAAGGTGGACCCGGAACAGGCTTTGCGCAAGACAAGCGCCCGGTTTCGCGGCAGATTCGGGCATTTGGAACGCGAAGTGGCGGCAGCCGGCGGGACGTTGGCGGAGACGCCGCTCGAAAAGATGGAAGAGCTTTGGCAAGCTGCTAAACGGATGGAAATATCCGCGGCAGGTTGAAGAATGGAACAAGCCGGACCGGGGGGTCCGGCGCGGACGAGGGCGTCCGCCCCACCATTCAGGATTTTAGGCAGGATTTAAGGCATGGTTAGGCGGCGTTGCGTTGGGCCGGGTGGTTGTAGGGAGAGTCGGACGGGGGCACACGGTGAACGGTTTCGTTAGTTGAAAAATCGAAGCCAATTTCGGGTAAGGCTTCCGGAGTGATGGGGTTGCGGGCTTCCTTGGCGATGCGTTCCTGTTGCAGGCGGCGGAGTTCGGCGGTTTCTTTTTCGCGGCGGCGGACCAGGCGGGCTTCCTGCAAGTGCAGGTTGCGGATTTGCTTTTCGTAAGCGAGGTAGGTTTGCGCTTCAATGAGCGCGGGGCGCACGGCCTCGTCCTGTTCTTCAAACTCATCGGCGAATTCGATGCGGCCTTGGGCGTAGATGGCCATTTCTAGGCCGGGGATGCGCGCGAGACGCCAGCTTGTGTCGGCTATGGATTGCACTAATGCTTGCTCTTCTGGACCCACGGGTTGAAAGTGCTCTTCGTAGCTTTGGATGTGGGTTTGGTATTGAGCGGCGTTATCTGTAGAGAGCAGGACGGTGCGGCCGGTCAGGCCGGATTTGAGGGCGTTGAGGCTGGATATGGCTTTGCCGGCTTCGGTGACGGGACCGGTGGAGAGTTGGGCGTTTTCGCGGTTGATAGCGGCTTTGCGGGCTAGTTTATTAGCTTTGCGCTCAGCGGCGCGGCGGATGGATCTGGGTGTCATGGTGGTCTCCTCGAATAGAAAACGGCTGGCTGAACATAGCATTCAGCAGGCCGAAAACGAGTTTTCCACATGTGGAAGAAATATTGTAAGTAGCTGTGAATTTGGGAGTAATAATTATTTTTTCGATCTGTGATACTCCTTGACGTTCTACATATCGTGCAGTACTAGCAAGTGCGACGAGGGAGATTGTATATTAATTAGGTTATTTCCGGCCAGCTTAACCAAATCACCGAATGTGCTTTCCGAAAAAGATGAGGCGTAAAACATGAACCCAGTACAAAAAAAAGCAATCCACTGGGCGGCTGCACCGGCTATCGGCCTACTGATCACAAGCGCCCCGGCGGCTGCGGATACCTTTAACTTTGACGGCAGCACCGCGCAATCCTTCACAGCCACCACTTCCGGTGATTACCAAATCATCGCCTACGGAGCCCAGGGAGGAGCCAGCGAGTTTCAGGTCTTGGGCGGCAACGGTGCGGAGATCGGTGGAACCTTTCTTCTGACTTCCGGTGAAGTGATCAACATATACGTCGGCGGCAGCGGCGGTGCCGGACCATTTAACGGCGGTGGCGGTGGTGGAACATTCGTTGTTGGTCCAGGAAATACAAATCCGTTGGTAGTTGCAGGCGGTGGCGGTGGCGCGACCCCGAACGCTACCGGAGGAGCTGGGCAAACAACCCATTCCGGCTCTGGCGGCGGCGCTGGCGGAGTGTTTCAGGGCGGGGGCGGTGGTGGTGGTGGCGGCTTCACCGGTAATGGGGGCGACGCATCCGGTCAGCCAGCGCTTGGGGCTGGCGGTGGGGGCAAGGGATTTCCCCTCCTAACGGGGGGTGCGGGAGATGGCTTCTTTAATGACGGCAACGGCGGCTTCGGCGGCGGTGGAGGCGCCGGCGCCAATGCTGGCGGTGGGGGCGGTGGCTACAGTGGTGGCAATGGCGGTACTGGGCACAACGATGCGGGCATCGGCGGCGGTTCCTTCGATGCAGGTCTTGATCAGATTCTGATTTCTGGAGTGCAGACCGGCAATGGAATGGTAATCATCACCCCGGTTTCCGCACCCTCACCTGAACCGGCCACCGTGGCTCTCATTAGCGGCTCTTTAGTTGGTCTTTTCTATCGGCTACGCCGTAGACGCGCCGCTGCATCCAAGTGATTGCCAGTGGGTTGTGAACGTACCGGTTGCTCTATTCGAATCGAAGCTTGTGTACAATCCACACATGCAAGGAATACCCTGGAGCACAATCGCGCTCTGTTCGCTGTTGCTCATCTCGGCTTGCTTAAGAGGAGGACAGGAAGTGCAATCTCCGCAACCTGAAAAGTCGAAGCCGCCCGTCAAAATGGAGCAGCGCGGGCGCATCCTTGGAATCGGCGGTGTCTTCTTTAAATCCGCTAATCGTGATCAGATGCGGGAATGGTATTCGAAGCATCTTGGACTCGCTGACAAAGGCCAAGGCGCCATGCTTCCGTGGCGCGAACACGACGACCCGCAAAAGGAACACGTTACAGTTTGGACTCTTTTTCCCAGCTCCACTGACTACATCCCAGCCACGCAACCGTTCATGGTCAACTACATCGTGGACGATTTGGATGCTTTGCTCGACCGCTTAAAACAAGAGGGAGTAAAGATTGACGCCAAAAGAATGAATGAATCCTACGGCCGCTTTGCCTGGATCTATGACCTGGATGGGAATAAGATTGAGCTCTGGCAGCCGGCGTCCGCAAAGCCGTAAGAGCCTTCCACTGCACTTACTCAATCACTACTCCTTGACGTTCTACATATCGTGGCAGTAATATGTAGAAGGTCTAGGAGGCTTCGACGCCCTTATGAAGTGGTTGAGATTCTTCTTGCGCAAATCAGCCATTGAGAAGGAATTGGATTCCGAGATCCGCTTCCATCTGGAATCCGTCATTCAGGAGAAGACCGAGGCCGGGTTCTCCGCGGACGAAGCTCGCCGCCTAGCCACGCTGGAATTCGGGGGCGCTGAGCAGGTCAAGGAAGAGTGCCGGTCTGTGCACCGCCTGGCGGTCATTGAGAGTGCGCTCGCCAATCTGAAATCGGCGGTTCGCTTCATGCGCGGATCGCCTGGATTTTCCGCGACGGTCATTTTGACGCTGGCTCTTGGCATCGGCGCCAATAGCGCGGTTTTTTCGGCTATTGACGCGATCCTGCTCCGGCCGCTGCCCTATCCGAATTCCGGCGAGCTCGTCGTTTTGCACCAATACAGCCGCACTTCCAAAAGTTCAAGACGGCCGATTGCGCCGATCCGGCTGCAGGAGTGGAACCGGTATAATTCCACGCTTCAGGCGATTGCGGGTTCCTATACACAAGACCTCTCCGAGACCTCCGGCACGATTCCCGAGCGCCTGGTAGAAGCGGATGTAACGCCGCGCTTTCTGCAGGTGTTGGGAGTTGCCCCTGAACTGGGCCGCGACTTCACTCCCGCCGAAGAGCATTTTGGCGGACCGCATGCAGTCCTGATTAGCGATCGGTTCTGGCGACGGCGTTTTCATGCCGATCCGGATGTTCTGGGAAAGACCATTCGGATTGAGTCCTTCTCTGTCCCGATTGCCGGTGTCCTGCCCGCGAGTTTTCCGTACCCCGACGAGAACGTGGATTTGTGGCGGCCAGTCCCCATGGATGATCCCATCGCACAGAACAGGGCCTATACCTGGTTTACCGGCATCGCTCGCCTCAAGCCGGGTATGAGCATTGCCCAATGCCGCTCCGATCTGAATGTCGTGCAGGCCCGGCTGGGGCGGCAATTTCCGCAAACGGATAAGGACCTCGCGGTGGAGGTGCAAGCACTGAAAGAAACCGTCATCGGGAACGCCCGGCGGCCGCTTTGGATTTTATTCGGTTCGGTGACGCTGCTGCTGTTGATTGCCTGCACGAATATCGCCGCTCTGCTGCTGTCGCGCACGATGGAACGCGCGCGTGAAATCTCAATCCGTTATTCCCTGGGCGCGGCGCGCAAGGCGATTATTGCCCAGCTTCTGACGGAGGCTTTCGTGCTCGCGCTGGCCGGGTCGGCGCTGGGACTCGCGATTGCGGCCGCTGGTGTTCGAGTTTTTCATTCGCTTGCCAAAGCGCTTCCACGGACGGAGGAAATCGCGCTCGACTGGCGGCTGGCTCTTTACACGCTTGGCTGTGCGGTGATGGCGACGCTGCTCTGCGGCCTGATTCCCGCGCTGCTGGCTTCGCGCCGCTCGATCGCATCCACGCTCGCGGCACACAGCAGAACCCAGGTTTCCGCCGGCGCCCGCGTGCAATGGACTTTGGTGGGCGTGCAGGTTGCGCTGGCCGTGACGCTGCTGGTGGGGGCAGGCCTGTTGGTCCGCAGCTTTCAGGAACTGGGCCGCGTTTCGCCCGGCTTCGATCCGAATCACGTGCTGACGCTTCGCATCAGCGGCAATTACGGGGAAACGGGCGACCAGAAGAAGATGTTTCAGCGGATGAAAAATACGCTGGACGCGCTGGCGGCGGTGCCGGGCGTGGATTCCGCCGCCATCAGCGCCGGTGTTCCCGGCGCGGCGCGCGGATTTCCGATGGAAATCAAAATAACGGATGCCGCCGTTTCGCCCGGGCGCAAAATTATTGCGGATGAAAAAGTCGTGTACGGCGCTTATTTCGAGACGCTGCGCATGCAGGTGCTGGCCGGAAGCACGTGCCGGGAAAACACGCTGTGGACCAGCGCCGTGGTTAACCGCAGCTTCGTTGAAACGTATTTGCCGGACCAAACGGCGCTTGGTCATCACCTGGAGATCACGCCCTTTGATGCGAAGCCGGAAATCACCGGCGTGGTGGCGGATGCGCGGGAAAACGGCTTGAACCAAGAGCCGGTGCCGACTTTGTATTGGTGCTCCAGCAACGCGAATCCTTCTCCTTATTTTCTGATCCGCGCGAGCGGCGATCCTATGAACCTGGCGAACGCGCTGCGGCGGGAGATTCACCGGATTGAGCCGAACCGTTCCGTTTTTGATGTGATGCCGCTGGCGCAGCACCTTTCCGAGAGCAATGCCGAGAATCGATTTCGGACGCTGCTGCTGACGCTTTTCGCGCTTACTGCTATTTTGCTGGCGGCGATTGGATTGTATGGGACGCTTTCTTATCTGGTAGCGCTACGGCAGCGTGAGATTGGATTGCGGATGGCTTTGGGCGCGCTTCCTAGTCAGATTCGGGGCCGTTTTCTGGCGCAGGGCGCTGGGGTTTCGTTGGTTGGGTGCATGGGCGGGCTGGCGATGGCTGCAGGTTTTTCGCGGCTGTTGGGCGGCATGCTTTATCATGTTTCGCGGCTGGACCCGTTGACGTATGGGGCGGTTGCGGTGGGAGTGCTTGTGGTGGCCGGCGGCGCATTTGGATCCGATGGAAGTTTTGCGGCATGAATAGCGGCCTAGACGAGAGCGAGTCGTTAAAATGGCCGTTTTAGGGCTGGCAAAAACCAACTCGGTACGATAACAAGATGCGACGCGTCTATGCAGGAAGGTAGTTATGCCGGCTATCAAAGCCTTCGTTAAACCCGAACTGCTAGCTTGGGCGCGGGAGCGCGCCAAGGTCAAGATCGATGACGCCGCGAAAGCCGTCAATGTCAGTCCGGAACGCATCGAGCAATGGGAAACGGGCGCAGATGCGCCCACAGTCAACCAGCTTCGCGGCCTAGCCAAGAAATATCATTTTCCACTGGCCGTTTTCTATCTGCCGGAACCGCCCGTCGATTTTGCGCCACTACGGGATTTTCGCCGCCTGCCGAACTTCGAGGACGGAACGATTTCGCCTAATTTGGCCTTTCACATCCGTAATGCGCATGAGCGCCGCGAAGTGGCGCTGGAATTGAACGACGAACTGAGCGATGAGCCGCAGACCTTTGCTTTGAAAACGGCTCTAAAGGATGACCCAGAGGATGTCGGACAGAAAATCCGCGACTTTCTTGGCATCGAGGACGAGGCGCAGAAGAAGGCCGCGCAAGCCGGGCGGGCATTCGACTTCTGGCGGCGCAAAATGGAAGAGCATGACATTCTGGTGTTCGTCGTCAGCGGCCCCCATTACAGCGTGGAGCTTCAGGAAATGCGTGGCTTTGCGATTGCGAAGCCACGATTGCCGGTGATCGTCGTCAACGGGAAGGACTACAGTCAGGGCGGAAGAGCCTTCACGCTGCTGCATGAACTGACCCATATCCTTCTGGGCGAAAGCGCGATATCGAACGGCTCGGCGGATAACCTGAACGACACGGCCGAGGAACAGCGCATCGAGCGTTTTTGCGATGCTGTGGCTGCTGCTGCTCTCATGCCCCGCCGTTTGCTGCTCTCGTTTCCGAACGTCGAGAAGAGCAGTATCCGCCGGTGGAACGACGACGAATTGCGGAAGATCGCACAAGCCATCGGCGTTAGCCGTCATGCACTGCTGCTGCGGTTGGTGACGATCAAACGCGCTACGTGGGATTACTACAAAACGCAGCGGGCGCGGTTCGATGAAGAGGCTCGAAACGCCGCAGAGAAAGCGGCGCAACAGCCAAAGAAGACAGTCGCGATCCCACGGCCGACCCTAGTAATGAGCCAGAACGGTCGGGGCTATACGCGGCTTGTTTTCCGAGGTTATTACGAACAACGCATAACGCTGAATGATGTATCGAACTATCTCGGCGCAAAGGTGAAGTATATTCCCGATCTTGAACGCGCAGCCTTTCGCATGACGGAATAAAAGCTGCGTGATGAAGGTTTACTGCATTGATACCAGTTCCCTGCTTGCCGCATGGAACGAGCGATATCCGATAGAAAACTTCCCAAAGTTTTGGGGCAAGATCGAAAACCTCATCACCGGGAAACGCTTGGTGTCACCTATCGAGGTGCTGCACGAAACCAGCAAGCGGTCCGACGAACTGCACAAATGGCTGAAAGAGCGCGGTGGCATGTTCCGCGACCTAGACGAGGAAATCCAGATTGCAGGGGCAAATATCCTAGCGAAATTCCCGCGCCTAGTCGGGGAGAAGAAGCTGCGCACATCAGCCGATCCCTGGGTGATTGCCGTTGCCAGTGTCGAGGGCCTGAAGATTGTTACCGAGGAAAAGCCGACCGGCAGATTAGACCGGCCAAACATTCCGGACGTTTGCGCGGCTATGAACATCGAAACCATACCCCTGCTCAATCTCATTCGCGCAGAAAAGTGGGTCGTCGGTTAGTTTAATCCGTCCGGCCCCCGAGCCATTGGCCAGGATTTCTCTTGACTTCTCCTAGACGTCTGGGTATTCTCGCCTTATGTCGCGCGACACGCTGCAGGGTACGCTGGATCTTCTGATTTTGAAGACGCTGGCGCGTGGCGCGGCGCACGGGTATGGGATCACCTGCGCGATTCTGGTGGGGTCGCAAAACCAGTTGCGGGTGGAGGAAGGGTCGCTTTATCCCGCTCTGCGCCGGTTGGAGGCCGATGGCCTGGTGGACGCGGAGTGGAAGGCCAGCGAGAGCAATCGCCGCGCGCGCTACTACCGCCTGACTCGGGCCGGCAAGAAACAACTATCTTCCGTTGAGGAGCGATGGCGCGCGCATGCCGCCGCTGTCGCTGCGTTTCTAGCATGATGCTTCGCAAGCTGTTCAATTTTCTCCGCCCCAACCGGCTCGACGCGGACCTGCGGGAAGAACTTGAATTTCATCGGGCGCACAGCAGCGGCTCACTGGGGAACCTAGCGCTTGTGCAGGATCGCATGCGCGACGCCAGCACGATCGCCTGGCTCGAAACAGCCGCACAGGATATTCGCTATGGCCTTCGGCAACTCGCCCGAGCGCCGGTTCTGGTGAGTGTTGCGATCTTGTCGCTCGCTCTGGGCATCGGCGCGAACACCGCTATCTTTACGCTCATCAATGCCTTCATGCTACAGGCTTTGCCGGTGCGCGACCCTGGCCGCCTGGCGCTCTTCAATGACAGCATTTCCGGCGGCGTTTACAGCGGCGGCGATTTCAAGGCGAACGAGTTCTCCTATCCTTCCTGGCAGTACATCCAAGCGCATAACGATGTCTTCGAGGATATTGCCGCCTTTCGGCAGGGGACCGATATCCTCATCCTTCATGTCTCCGGCTTCGCCGATAGCGGTCCGCGCGAGCAGACGAAAGCGCATCTTGTTTCCGGAAATTACTTCTCCGTGCTGGGAGTCGCGGCCGCCGCCGGCCGCGTTCTGCAGCCTTCGGACGATTCGCCCACTGCGCCGAGGACCGCCGTTATCAGCTATCCGTTCTGGCGCGACCGTTTCCATTTAGACCCCGGCATCATTGGCCAGACCGTTGTGCTGAGCGGGACGGCCTTCAACATCATCGGCGTCGCGGCGCGCGAATTTTTTGGCGAGCGCATGGAGACGGCTCCCGATTTCTGGCTGCCGCTCTCGGTGCAACAGCAAATATTGGGTGGTGACTCGTGGCTGACGGCGCGCACCGTGTATTGGCTCAATTTCATGGCCAGGTTGAAGCCGGGCGTCACGCTCGCCACGGCGCAGGCGGCAGCCAATGTCCGCTTGCACGAGTTCTATTTGGAGCAGGCCGGCGCACACCCTTCCGCGGACCTCCGGCGTCAAATCGAAAATACACAGATTCAACTCAAGCCCGGCGGCGGAGGCATCTCCGGCCTTCGTTATCTCTATTCGAAGCCGCTGCACGTCTTAATGGGCGTAGTGGCGATTGTCCTGCTGATTGCCTGTGCCAACATCGCGACGCTGATTCTGGCCCGTGCTTCGGCGCGGCGTCCGGAATTTTTGGCCCGGATGGCGCTGGGCGCATCGCGCGCTCGATTGCTTCGCCAGGTGCTTACGGAGAATGTTTTGCTGTCGTTCATTGGAGGTGCCGTGGGCGTGGGCTTTGCGTGGTGGAGTGTTAAGCTGCTGATCTTGTTTCTGCATGTCAATCCCGTGGTGAAGGTGAGGCCCGACCCGATTGTCCTGGCGTTCACGCTGGCGCTTTCGATTGTTACCGGCATCCTGTTCGGCATCATTCCCGCGCTCAAGTTCAGTCGCATGGAGCCGCGTTCCGGGAGTCTTGCCAGATCGTCTTTTTGGGGGAGCGGCCAAGTTCTGATCGCGCTGCAGGTGTCGCTCTCGCTCATACTGCTTCTCGGCGCTGGTTTACTGGCGCATAGCCTGCTTGCGCTGGAAGAACAGGATCTTGGCTTTCAGAGAGACAACATACTCTCGGTGAGAATAGATGCAAATTTGGCTGACTATCAGCAGAGCCAACTGTATTCGCTTTATCGCGAGATTGGGGAGCGCATGGCCCGGCTGCCGGGCGTCCTCTCAGCCAGCGTCGTTCGCTTTACGCCGGAGAGCGGCAGCAGTTCCTCCAGCAACTTTTCCATGGAAGGTTTCGCCCCGAATCCCACCAAGAAAATGGATGTCTATACTGTACCGGCCGGTCCGGGCTTTTTTGAAACACTGCGCATTCCGATTTTGCGGGGAAGGGCCATCGGCCCTCGGGACATGCCGACTTCTCCTCAAGTTGTGGTGGTGAATCAAACGTTCGTCAATTTGTACCTGCCGCATGAGAATCCCATTGGGAAACATATGATGACCGGATCGCCTTTCAAAGCGCCGGGCGCGGAGATTGTGGGCGTGGCGGCGGACTCGAAATTCTATGACCTGCGGGAAAAAGCACGGCCCATGGCCTTCTTCGCGCTCTGGCAACAACCGGTTCCCGGCGTTGAGATTGTGCTTCGTACGGCGATCGCGCCCGCTTCCATTACGGCGGAGGTTCGGCAAGCGCTTCAGCAAGTGAGCAGCAAGCTTCCTATCCTGAAAGTAACCACGCTCAACAACCAAATTGAACACTCGCTAGACCAACAAAAGATGATTACCACGCTCTGCGGCATCTTCGGCGTGCTCGCGCTGGTTCTGGCGTCCGTGGGAATTTATGGCACGCTGGCTTATGCGGTGGCCCGGAGAACTAGTGAAATCGGCATTCGCATGGCGATTGGAGCGCAGCGGCGCAATGTGATCTGGATGGTGTTGCGCGATTCGCTGGTTCTGATTAGCGCCGGCATTATTCTGGGCCTGCCGTTGGCGCTGGGCGGAACCCGCTGGCTCAGCAGTTTCCTTTTCGGGGTTCAGCGGGTGGATCCGCTAGCGATCGGCAGCGCGGTTTTACTCATCTTGATTATGGCTCTGCTGGCGGGTTATCTTCCGGCGTGGCGGGCCGCCAAAACCGATCCCATGCGGGCGCTTCGGCATGAGTAATAGATGTCATTTCCTATCAGTGTTTGAGAGGTAGCCGGAGCGGGTATAAACGGTCAGCTTGCTGTGTCCTTGCGCATGCGCCTCCACTTTGACGGTGTGATAGCCGGCAACGGAAGCTCGTGAAGAACGGTAGGCGATGGCGTATTGGTTGCGAATATCGCGGGCCACTTCGGCGGCGACCGAATCGATGTCCTTCAGCGAGCCGGGGAAAAAGGCGATTCCACCTGTCTCACTCGCAAGCTCCCGCAGGTCATGCCTGGCATGCCGGGATTCGCCGCCGCCAAACAGCAATCCGATGGAGAAGATGATGGGGCCCTGCATATCCTGAACGCGATGGATTGCATTATCCAGGGTGAGTTTTGAGGCGTTGTCATCACCGTCGGTAATCACGATTAGCACCTTCCTGGGACGCGACGCGGATCGCTCCATCCGGTCGGCAGCGGTCACGATTGTGTCGTAGAGCGCAGTACCACCGGACGAGCTCAGATGTGAAAGGCCATTGCGTAATTTATCCAGATCAGAGGTGAAATCCTGATCGAGATAGGCCTGGTCTGAGAAGTTGATCACGAAGGTTTCGTCATGTGGATTGGAAGCCTTCACCAAATCAAGCGCGGCAGAGGCAACAGCCGCTCGCTTGGTGTTCATGGAACCCGAATTATCGACGAGCAGGCCGATGGAAACGGGAGTGTCCTGGTGTTGGAGAGAAATAATTGTCTGAGGAGTTTTGTCTTCGAATACCTGGAAATTGCTCTTGGCCAGGTTGTTGACGAGTTCTCCTTTGTTGTCGAGAACGGTGCAGTTCAGGACAACTTCTTCAATGTCGACGCGCAGAGTGTATGGGCTCTGGACGCCCGCGGAGAGGGCACTGGCGATCAGAATTGCGAAGACCGCCTTCTTCATTGAGTTGCTCCCGGGTTCACACCGGGCATGGGCAGCGACGTTCTGTTACCGAAGCCGATCTGCATGACTGTGTCTTTCGGAAAGACAATGTCACGCCCCATCCCAAGGAAGTTGTTGTAGATGGAACGGCCTCCGCCGTAAGCACTCATGAGGATGCCGTAGGTGTGAGAGCGAATGGCGATACCTACGACCAGTCCGATGAGCTTGAACCCGGTTGCGCCGCCGGCGGTGGGACTTGCGTCTCCAACGTCCTTCCGGCCGCCGCTTCCGATCAGGGCCAACCCAACGGAAGCGCCGGTTGAGACATAGCGGGTCTTCGAAGAAGTCGATTTGGCGCCGCCTTCGGAATCGAGCTGGGCATTGTCGGCCGAGCCGGACTGTATGCCCTGGAGCCGCGTATCCACCGTCTGCACAACTCCATTGGGAAGGATGACCTCACGGAAGACGATGCGAAGTTGTCCGTTGCGATGGAAATGGCGAGCAGGCCGGACCTGGAGAACGGCGCCGCGGAGACGAGTTCCGGCGGGGAGGATGAGACGCCCCTGGTCTAGGAGCGGCTGCGAGAGCTGGGCTTCCACATTGGCGCTCTTGAGGGTGACCGCCGAGTTGAGCGGGGTCAGCAGGACGGCGTGCACAAGGCTTCCGGGCGGAGGCTGGGTCCCGATACCAGAAAGAGTTTGGGAGGAAACCGATTCACTACCGAAGTGGAGCGGCTGCGAAATTTCCGCGCAGTAAAGCGTTCCGGCATCGATGTACTGCGGATGCACGGGAAGCTGGGCGACGGCATAGCGCGTTACAAGATGCATCCGGCCGGGCGATTTCACTTGCTTCATGGCGTTGTTCCACTGGGCGCGGGCCTGATTCATCTTTTGGGCGGCGGCATCCTTCACGACGTTCTTTTTGTGCTCATCAGCAGTGATGAGCCTGATGACCTGTCCGGAGCCGGGAACTATGGTTACATGCAGATCGATATGATGGCCGCCGGGCAGAATGAGTTCGTTGAAGGCGACAGAGAGCTTATGGGCAGGAGTGAAGTCGGCATTTAGGGCCTCCAGCGTTCGCGTGCGGCCTGGGACAGGATCAATCGCCGAGATCCGGCCGTTTGCCACGGCGCCGACGGGAATGACGAGATGGTCGAAGACATAGACGGGCTGCATGACACGTCCGGTGATCGGCTCGCCGACTTTACGGACGCGCACTTCTTTGTCAAGGGCAATCTGCAACGGCGTGCCGTTGGGAACGGTTAGTTCAATGGTTTGCGTTTGCGTCGCTGCCGTCTGTGCTGGTAGGCTGCCGGCGAAGGCCCAGGAGAACAGAAAGACCAAGAGAACACCGCGCCGCGATGATCCGCATGCTGGGGATGTCACGATTGATTGTAGTGAGCGTAGATGAAGATACGCTGAAATCCGCTCCCTTATGGCTGCGGCCCGGTAACGAACTACTAGTGCTTTTGTAATTGGGCGGCGACTTTTTCAACCTGGCGCATCAGGCGTAGTGTATTGCCACCATAGATCTTTTTGATGTCCGCGACGGAGTAGCCTTTTTCGAGTAAGGCGCGCGTCAGATTGGGGAATTTCGAGACGTCGTCGAGACCTTCGGGCGTGCATTCGATGCCGTCGAAATCGGTGCCGATTCCAATCGCATCGATGCCGGCTACCTGGCGCGCGTGATCGATATGCGCCACCACATCAGCCAACGTGGCGCGCACGGGCGCGGAGGCCGGGGCATCTTTCGATTTTTGCGAGACGAAGCCGCAGTTAATGTTGATCTGAATGACGCCGCCCTTCTCGGCGAGTTTCTTCAGCATGTCGTCCGTCATGTTGCGCGGAGCGTCCGTCACGGCGCGGCAGGAGGAATGCGAGGCGATTAGAGGCGCCTGGCTGGTTTCGAGCGCGTCGTAAAAAGTTTTGTCGGCCACGTGCGAAATATCCACCATCATGCCGAGGCGGTTCATTTCATGCACGATGTCTTTGCCGAGCGGAGTGAGCCCGTTGTGATGCTGCACTTTCGGATTGTTGATATCGCCGGATGAATCGGCCCAGTTGTTGGTGTTCCAATGCGTCAGGGTCATGTACCGAACTCCCAGGCGGTAGTAATCACGCAACAGGCGCGGACTGTCTTCGATGCCGTGACCGCCTTCCATGCCCATCAGGGCCGCGATCTTATGGTTGCGGTGGGCTTTCTCAATGTCGGCGGCGGTGAAGGCCTGCTGGAACGTTTCGGGATAGCGGTCAATAATGTCGTGCTGGACGCTATCGATCATTTGCAGTGTGCGATTGGCTGCGTGATTGCCCTCTACATAGGTCGCCGCCACGTACACCGAGAAGAAGACCGCGCCGACGCCGCCCTGCTTCAGCCTCGGGATGTCGGTGTGATTTTTGGGAGCATTTGCGATATCCGCGCCGGTTACGGTGAATGAGGGAATGTCATTATGCGTGTCTATCAAGAAGGCGGCTTTGGTAATGGCTGCTACCTGCGCGTCTATCTTTTTGGAGTCGGCGGCGTGCATCATGGAGATGGTCAGTATCAGCGAGAGAATCAGCGGAACGGTCTTCATCGGTTAGAGTTCAGAATACAATTAATTCAGAATGCAGAATGAAATAGCAAACTGGCGCAGGACCGTCGCCGCAGTTTCGGGAATTTTGCTGGGTATTGTGTTCCTAGTATCGGGAGGCTGGAAGGTGCTGGACCCTTTCAAAGCCGGCGAGTTATTGGAGCAATCCCGCGTGCCTGCCGGCTGGGGTGTCTTAGGCGCACTGTCGCTGGGAACGATTGAGCTGTTGGCTGCATTTTTGTTATTTCATCCGCGCTTCCGGCGCTGGGGCGGCTTGCTGGGCTCGGCGCTGATGGTGTTCTTCATTGGCTGGATCGCTTATTATTATCAGGCGCTGGTGGGCCAGGAGTGCAGTTGTTTCCCCATTATCAAGCGCACGGTTGGACCTAATTTCTTTGTGGGCGACGGCATCATGCTGCTACTGGGCGTGCTGCCTTTTCTGTGGTCGGCGCGCGTGGTGAATTTCCGCGTGCCGGTAACGGCTTTCGCTTCGCTGGCGGTGATAGCGGGGCTCAGCTTCGGCGCGAATGCCATGGAGCGAAGCCATGCGCAGGTGCCGACGCCGGTGATTGTGGATGGCAAGCCGGTGAATTTGGCTGAGGGCAAAGTATTTCTGTTCTTCTATGACCCTTCGTGCATGCATTGCGATGCCGCCGCGAAGTTCATGTCCACTTTAAATTGGGGCGATACGAAGGTGGTTTCTATTCCGACACTGAATCCGCAGTGGGCGGCATCGTTTTTGCATGACACGAAGCTGAAGGCGTCTACTAGTCTTGAATTAGACAAGTTGAAGAAGGCGTTTCCGTTTGTGGACCCGCCTTTTGGAGTGGCGCTGGATGACGGCCGGGTGAAAGCAAGTTTTGGAACGGCTCAGTTTGTGCCGCCGCTGCCGCAGGCGGATTTGCAAAAGCTGGGATTTGTTCACTGAGATTCGAAGATTCGCTTCAGGTCGTCGGCAGGAAAGGGCGTGAGCTGGATTTGCTTGTTGTCCTTTTCTTTGACATCCACCTCAACTCCCTTGCTGGCGAGTTGTTTGAGTACATCCGGGTTTTGCAGTTGATTGTTATCGACCTGTTCCAAGGCGTAGGCGAGATAACGGCCTGGCGTTACGCGTTTGAATGAGAACGCGCCAGTTTGGTCCACCCTGCTGAAATCCATGCCGGATCCGTCCGCATTTAAGACTTCGGGCACTAGCACAATTGTGAAATCCGGCGGAGTAGTTTTATTGGCGTCCTGCGGGATTTGGACGATGCCGCCGACCTGCGCCGCTCCATAGCGAAATACGATTTCCAGGTCACCGGAAGCTCCGTTGCTGAAATCGAGTTCCTTGCCCAGCAGTTCCTGCTGCCCCCAGCGCACAGACTTCAGATAAGCGCCTTCCGGCGCATTGTTGATCTGCGGATAGTATTTGCCGGGCCGTATATTTTCGACGGAGAACGTGCCGTCGTCCGCGAATTTCACTTGAGACATTGCCATTACTCCCTCGTCAGAGGCGAGAAACAGTTGCGGATGAAAATCCGGAGCGGCGGGACCGTCGCCTTCTACCAAGACATGACCCCGCAGCGTCCCGGGCGGAACAATGGACAAAATCACATCATTCAAATCGGCCGCACCCACTTCAATTGGCTGACGCGCCACTGGCGACGCCCTTCCGTTCTGTATGTCTACCGCCGTCAATGTATAGGTTCCCGGCGCGACTCCGGAGATGTCAAACGTATGATCCTTTGCCGCGCTCGCTTGTGCTCCGAACATCAGCATGGATTGATCTTTGGGAAGCAAACTCAGGATAAAGCGACCTCCGGCTCCAGCGGCGATTTTGCCGCGCACATGAAAAGTCCGGACGCGCTGCAAATGGATGTCCGTGCCGGAAGCGGTTTGCCCGGCAGCCACTGTAATTTGCGAGGCGGCGTCCAGGCTAGTAGAATCTGGGAAAAATGTACGGACTTGTTGCAATTGCGGCGCGCCGGGAATCGCGGGGGCTTCATTTTCGGCCGGCATGCCCTGCTGCATGAAGCGAAGTTTGCCGCGAGACCAACTTTGCTTCAACCCCTCCACCTGGACTCCGCTGACCGGGTCGCCATCCTCGTCCAGAACTCTGCCGGTTATGACGGCTTGCGGAATCAGACCGAAGCTGAGATCGGTCATTTCCTGCCCCGCTTGCAGCGTGATGAAAGTGCCGGACTGGCCTGGCCCCTTTGCGCCGTATAGGGTCATGAGAAAGCCGGGGCGATCACCCCTCAAGGAGTATTGACCCGCGCTTATGCCTTCAAAACGGAAATAGCCCTGAGCATCGGATAGGCCACCGTAGCCCTGGGCCTTCGCATTGGCTTGGCGGCTCACCTGGGAAAGATGCACGTTGACCTTGCGCAAGGGTTCACCCGTGAACAGGTTGGTGACGCGTCCAGCCACAACGCATTTCTTTTGGGTAATTTGATCTTGAAAGGAAAACAGCAGGCAGGGGATCAGGAAGAGAAGGTAGCGCATATTCGTCGCCGGGGAACCATGCAGGCTCCCCGACTGCATTGTAAGCGCGAATTGCTAATTGACAGTGACTTGTTTGGAGACGGCCAGAAGAATATTGATCTGGTCTTTGATGTGTAATTTGAGTTTCTTCAGGCGATGCTCTTCGATTTCATCGTCGCCGGTTACGTGCGGCTTGGATTCGATCGTTTCTATTTCGTGCTTCAACTGCGCATGTTGCTCGACCAGCGTACGAAACTCAGAGTTCGTGGCCAGCAGATGCGCCTTTAATTCTTCGTCTTGCGGTTGTTGCTCCATGAAAGAGATTCTCCTCGAGGATGGTCCAAACGGCTGTCCTCAATTAAAGAATTATCATCATTTCGAACGCATGACAATAGCTGTTTCGCGCGGGTTCTGGTAATAGTCCCGGCGGCGGCCGATTTCCGTAAAGCCGAATCGGCGGTAAAGCGTTTGGGCTCCGTGGTTTGATTCGCGAACCTCTAGAAAAAAAATATCGTCGCGCTTGAGCTCAAAGGCGAGCAGGGTGCTGGCAATCCCCAAGCGCCGAAAACGCTTGGCCACGGCGAGATTTAATATCTCACGCTCAGGTGGTGCTTGTCCGCCGGCGAAAACTTCGCGCGAAATTAAGAAAGCCGCTACCTGGCCGCCTATTTCGGCCACCAGGCAGTCATACGCGAGGAAGCTATCCGGGGGCCAAGGCAGATCGGAAAACGATTCCGCTTCAATGGCCATTAAAGCCGGAAGATCAGACGGAACGGCGGTGCGGAGCAAGGGTATTACTGCCACTGGATGCTGGTGACGTCGCCTTCCGTATGACGGTTTTCGTCGGGTTCGGCCAGATAGGAAATAGAGACGCGCCGGGGCTTTGGCTGCGCGCCGCAAGCGAGGTTTAACGGCGCGGCATCTTTTAAATAGAGAAGCACCGGTCCTTTGGCGCTTTTCACCAGCAGGCGCACGCCGGTGTGCAGGCAATCCACCTGGGTGAGAACACCGGTTATTTTCTTCTTGGGAACCACGGAATTCCAGGGCACTGCGTCCACCGGAGCGGCGGTATCGGAGGCGGCATCCAAGGCCTGATTCGCCTTGACTTCGGCGGCATGGATGCGATCGGCTTCCGATTGTTGCGCGCGCTGGTCAGCCAAGTGAACGGCCTCACGCTCACGGCGGCGCGCGGCATCCGCGGCATTTAAGCGCTCATCTTCGGAGCCTTCGCGGAGCTGGTGAATGCGCTCCCGCTCGGTTTCGTTGGGAGCGGAATCTTCGGCGCGCAGCCAACTGCCTTGCGCGGCCTGGACATGGCCGTTAGTCGTCTGCAATTTGGCCAATTCGATCCAGTAGTGCGAGATGCGCGGGTCAAGCTGGGTGGCGGTCTTGATGACGTTTTCCTTCTCGGCTTTATCGTAAGTAAATTCGGCTTGGCGGAAGACAGCTTCGGCCCAGCGCGGATTCAGTTGGGCGGCTTTTTTGAGCAGCGGCAGCGCTTGGTCGTCGGTGGCCATATCGCCCAATTCCGCCGCGGCCGCTACGTAAACCGGAGCGCTTTTGCTGTCGGCTTTCATGGCGCTTTGTATGAAGGGCGCGGGATCGGCGCGGTTGAGCCTGGCAATTTGCGCCAATCCTTCATACCCCAGGGCGGCCGCAACGCCTCCGGCAGCCACCGCGGCTTTGTAGGCTGTTTCGGCGGCTTTCGGGTCCACGTTCAGTTGCGAATCAGCGAGATAGACACCGGCGATTACGGTGTCGAGCGCGTGCTGGCCGAAATCGCGCTTCGGGTCGAGCGCACGGCCGGAGACCGAAACGGCCTGCCAATCCGCTTTGGCCAGACGGTTGGCGGCTTCCTTTTCAAGAGCGGCCGGATCCTGATTGAAGGCGTTTTTTTCAGCCGCGCGCAGGGTGCTGCCGCCCTTAAGCGCGTTTATAAAGATGTGCAAGCTGGCGCCGTATTCGAACTTGGTGGCCAGCAGTTGCATGCGCGCGTAGGCCAAGTTGGCGAGCACGGGCTTGCCGCCCCAGGTCACTTTGCTGCCGTGGGCCTCCAGCGTGTCAAAGAGTTGTTGCAAGCCGGATTCAACTTCCGGAGGCATGCGGGGGGTGTTCGCTTCGATCAAGATCGCCGCCACTTGCCCCAGCGGGAGACGCGAACCGGGAGTGGTGAGCAGTATGTATTGGCCGTTTTGCAGAACGAACTCGGTTCCGGCGGTGGTTGGGTTCGTTTTTGCGGATTCGTGCAATACCACGCGCATGGGCCAGACGGATTCCAGGTCTTTGGATTCCAGCAATCCGCCTAATACCCAGCGGAGTTGTTCGAGTTGCGTGAGGGCGTCGTGGGCGGCGGTGGAATCGGTTTCGGAGTCGACGAAGAAGGGGCCGATGTTGAGCTCATTCCAGCGGTCTTTGGCTTGAGCTGCTAGCGCGAAACAGAGACAAATGAGCAATTTGCGGCCTAGGCTACCCAGTACCGCTCCCTTACGGTCACGGCTCGGTATAGAAGGTTGGTATTGCCCACGTTTCGGCAGCGACAAGCCACTAGTTTATCTCGCTATAGGCTGACGGAAGGCAGGTGCGATTTGACAAGTTTTAGGAAGCCTGCACACACGAGGGCAGGCTTTCAAGTTAATTTGCGTTCCGCGAGCATGGCGTTTCGAAGCGTTTGGTTCATGTGTGTTTGGTAGCGGCCTCCTTTAGACTTCAGCCACGCCAGAACATCGCCGTCAACCCGAAGGGTCACTGGCGTTTTGACCGGGCGGTACATCCGACTCAGTTCTTCATCTGTCAACGTCGTGATCTCTTTCAGATCCGCAGTTGATGGCTCCAGGCCATGCTTTCGAATATTCTCCTGGAGCAGCGCGGACGCTTTCTTTGCCGCTGGCGATTTAGCATACGCGCGGATATCGGCTTCGCTCCTTCTTGTTAGCTTTTCGAACTGAGATGATGCGGCAGATTTTTTCGTTTTCATTTTCATAATGTCTCCAGGTGAAGACGACGAATAGGATTTCACCGAAAGCAGCTTTGCCAATCGCGTAGAACCGTGCTTCTTTCTTGCTGCGTGCCGCACCTTCAATGCGCTCGGCATCAATAAACACGGTTGCGGCATAAGAAAAGTCAATATTGCGCTCGGCTTTCGTCCGCTGGCTTTTGGCTTCATCCCATTCAAATGTCAATTTGTATTGTACGTACATTTTTGTACGATGTCAAAACCGGGGCATAAGCAGCGATTCCATTCCCGGAGTGTAGTGTCGCGGAATTGCGGGAGGTGATGGCCGGGATGAACGGGAGGATAGTTTATCTCGCGCTAGGCTGACGGAAGGCAGGTGCGATTTGATGACTTCGGGAGAAGCCCGCGAAATATTGGATGACTTGGGCGTTGCGCGGGAAGTGTATGGCGATGGTTCGCTGGAGGTCCGGACGCCGATTACGGGTGAAGTGATTGGCAGAGTGAGCGCTTGTGATGAGGCGGGCGCGGACCGGCCTATTCAGAGTGCACACGCGGCGTTCGGGGAATGGCGGAATGTGCCCGCGCCGAAACGCGGTGAGTTGGTGCGATTGCTGGGCGAAGAATTACGGGCTGCGAAGACGGCGCTGGGGCGTTTGGTGACCATCGAGGCCGGGAAGATTGTTTCGGAAGGCTTGGGCGAAGTGCAGGAGATGATCGATATTTGCACGTTCGCGGCGGGGCTGTCACGACAGTTGCATGGATTGACGATCGCCACAGAGCGCCCGAACCATCGCATGATGGAGACTTGGCACCCGCTGGGCGTGACCGGGATTATTTCGGCGTTTAATTTTCCAGTGGCGGTATGGGCGTGGAATGCGGCGCTGGCGCTGGTTTGCGGGAATCCCGTGGTTTGGAAGCCTTCCGAAAAAACGCCACTCTGCGCGCTGGCGGTACAGGCGCTGTTTGAGCGCGCGGCACGGCGCTTTGGAACGGTTCCCGCAGGGCTGTCGGTGGTTTTGAACGGCGGCCAAGAGGCGGGCGAGGCGTTGGTGAATCACGCGCTGGTTCCGCTGGTTTCGGCGACGGGATCGACGGCGATGGGCAGGCAGGTGGGCCCGAAGTTGGCGAGCCGATTCGCGCGGTCGATTCTGGAATTGGGCGGGAATAACGCCGCCATCGTTGGTCCTTCGGCCGATTTGGATTTGGCTTTGCGGGGTATCGCTTTTGCGGCCATGGGCACGGCCGGACAACGCTGCACTACGCTGCGGCGGCTGCTGGTACATGAGAGCGTGTATGACCTGCTGGTGGAGCACTTGAGGCGAGTGTATGAATCAGTCCGCGTGGGTGATCCGCGACAGATGGAAACGTTGGTGGGGCCGCTGATCGATGGGCGTGCGTTTCAGACGATGCAGGCCAGTTTGGCGGAAGCGGAGGCTGAGGGGGCCAAGGTGACGGGCGGCAAACGGGTAAGCATCGGCGGGTGCGAAGCGGCCTTCTATGCGCGGCCGGCGTTGGTAGAGATGTCCAGACAGACCGAAACAGTAAAACGCGAGACGTTTGCGCCGATTCTCTATGTAATGAAGTACCGCGACTTGACCGAGGCGCTGCATCTGCATAACGACGTGCCGCAAGGGTTGGCGTCGTCGATCTTTACGACCGATTTGCGGGAAGCGGAACGGTTTTTGTCGGCCGAAGGATCTGATTGCGGGATTGCGAATGTGAACATCGGGCCATCGGGCGCGGAGATCGGCGGAGCGTTCGGCGGCGAGAAAGAAACCGGCGGCGGGAGAGAATCCGGCTCGGACATTTGGAAGCTATACATGCGCCGGGCGACAAACACGATTAATTACGGGAGTGAGTTGCCGCTGGCGCAGGGCGTGCAGTTCGGTGTGGACTAGTTCGAGTTACGGCCGGATTGCCCAAGCTAAACCGTCCGGCTCGCCGCCAACATCGATGTGGCTCGTGACCTTTAAGGTTTTCAGGTCCAGTACAGCGACGTAGTTGTCAGGACCACAAGAGATGAAGGCACGATTACCATCGCGGTCCATCAAAATGCCCGCTGCTCCATGGCCGATTGGCACTCGCTTGAATTCCTTGCGCGAGGCTGCATCGTAGACGACGAGATCGCCATCATTCAGACGGGAAATCAGCACAAGATTTCCGTCAGGAGTGAACTTCAGTCGATTTGCGCCAAACGTCTTCGCGTCCAGTGTTGCCGTCACGGTCCGTGTCGCGAGGTCAATCACCGAGAGCGTGCCGTCCTGCGCATTTGCAGTCCACAACTCGCGTCCATTGGGCGATACATCAAAACCTTCATCGCCTTTGCCGACTGGAATGACGGTCTCATTCCAATCTGTGCGCGGTTGATTTCCCCCGGGCGGCGCCTGAGGATGTTGTGGGCCCGGTGGCGGACGCACTCCCGGAGGCGGTCCCATCGGGGGTAGAGCGACTTTTTCGAGAATGCTGACGGTCGCGGAGCTTACGTTGGTTGTGTAGATTTGTTTCTGGTCCGGCGTGACGTAGATCATATGCGTCCGGTTCTGGCCGGTGCCCATGATCCAATCGATCTTGGTGGATACAGGATCATAGGTGGCGATGGCCTTCGCGCCTTCGGCCGTGAACCAGAGCTTTCCTCCAACAAACGCGAGCCCGTGCGGGCCATTCAAGGCTCCGGTATCGATGTCGGGCAGCGCTTTCTGCCCGGCCAAGTCGATAACGGAAAGAGCATGGTAACGGCCACCACCATAGATGGAGACATAAGCCGTCTTCCCATCTGAAGATGCGATCACCTCATGAGGGTCCGGACCCACGGGCGCCCGTGCAATGGCCCGCAGCGTATTCGGGTCCACAATGGCGAGCGTATGGTTACGTTTTGAGAGCGCCAACAGGGACCGGGTTGGCGGCGCCTGAGCAAGGGCTCCAATCGCGACGCAGAGGGTAATAGCCCACGCGGCCGCCAAGCGCATCTTGAGACTTTTTGATCGCATCATTCTCCTCCATTGAGCGGGCTCCGGGGTTGTGCACGAAAAAGCTCGCAAAACGAGGGCGCCGTTCCACATAATAAACTCTGCCGCTACTATCTTAAAAATCTCTTAAAGCTTCCGAGCGGCTATCAGAAATGACGAGTTCACGAAAAATTACATTGAAAAACGTTTCTGAAATTTAAGATAACTTTAAGGCGATACTTGCAAACTCGCAGTGTGCGACAAGAGCAAATCACCGATGGTGATTGGGAGGACACGGTGCCCAGTTCCGTTCCCTCGGGAAGCCGGCGAGGAACACAAATGACTGCAAAGAACTGGAATCTTCTCATTCTGACCGTCACTACCGCTGCCCTCTGTGCCGTCCCTGCCCAGAGAGGAGCCACTGCAGAATCTCCATCCGCTACAGCCGCCCAAACAGAGACCGTCGTGGCGCCTACACGAGCCTTTCTGAACTCGCTTAGCACTGCGCAGCGTGAGAAGGTACAGTTTCCGTTCACGCCCCAGAAGACGGCCACGGCCGCCAAGTTCAGCAGAAGCGGCATGGGGCCTGCCGGCGGCTTTGCCGGCGAGAAGTATGGCGAGGCGGTCTGGTCCAACTACCCGGTCAGCGACGTGCCGCGTCCCGGTCTGCGTCTTGGCACCCTGAACGCCGCACAGCGGGACACAGCCATGCATGCGTTGCAAGTGTTGCTAAGCCCCAAAGGCTACCAGAAGGTTCTTAATATCATGGGCTCCGATCAAGCTCTGTCGGAGAGCGGCACGCCATTCGCCTCCGGCACTGACTCCTATACGATCGGCATCTTCGGAAGCCCAAGTACCACCGCGCCCTGGATGTTGGAGTTTGGTGGTCATCATCTCGCGCTCAACATTACGATCGCGGGAAAACAGGGCGTCATGACGCCAACCCTGACAGGCGCGCAACCTTCTCTCTACACCTCTAATGGTAAGACGGTGCGCGTGCTTGCTCAGGAGAACGATAAAGCCTTCGCGCTCTTGAACGCACTTGACGAGACCCAGCGCAAGGAAGCCGTTCTGAACTACCGCGTCAACGACCTGGTGCTCGGGCCGGGCCAGGCAGGGGTGACGATTCAACCCGAGGGACTGAAAGCGTCTGCGCTGAATGAGCAGCAACGGGCGATGCTGCTTAATTTGATTTCAGAATGGGCCGGTATCATCAACGCGGCTTACGCCACGCCGCGCATGGCAGAGATCAATGCCGGGCTTGACGACACCTATTTTGCATGGAGCGGACCGGCCACGCATGAACCCGGCAAAAACGGTAGCGCCTACTACCGCATTCAAGGGCCGAAGCTCGTCATCGAGTTCTCGCCACAAGGCGTGGGCGGAGATCTGACGATGCACGTCCACACGATGTATCGCGATCCCACAAACGACTACGGCATAAAATTTACAAACATCCAATGAGAAAACTACTATCCATCATCGCCGCAATTCTCCTTTCACTCCCGGTATCAGCCGCGGCTCAACAGAGCGAAGTAACCGCCCGCGCCGTGAGTGCCGCCGATACCTTTCTTTCGTCGCTTGACGCCAGCCAGCGTCAGCGCGTCCTCTACGCCTTCAACGACAACGAGCAGCGGGTGCGGTGGTCAAACCTCCCGACTGGATTTGTGCCTCGCGGCGGAATCAACTTCAAGCAGATGAGCGCTCCGCAGCGCGACGCGGCAATGAAGCTACTCGCCATTGTTCTCAGTCCTATGGGGCTTGAGAAGGTGGAGGAGATCCGGCAGGCCGACGACGATTTCAAGTCAAATGGATCAAAGCGTGGTCCGGGAGGACGTGGCGGTCCCAGAGGCGGCCCTCCTGGCGGTGGCCCCGGAGGCGGTCCAGGCGGACGGCGACCCGGTGCGGGTGGCGATATGTTCGGAAGCGATCTTTACTACATCTCGTTCCTCGGCAAGCCTTCGACTTCCAATCCATGGATGCTTCAGTTCGGCGGCCATCATCTCGCGTTGAACATCACGATTGCAGGAAATAAAGGCGTGCTCACACCGACGCTTACCGGTGCGCAGCCAGCCTCCTTCCAGTTGAATGGGAAGACCATTCGTCCTATTGGAAGGGAGAGCGACAAGGGGCTCGCGTTGCTGCAATCTCTAGATGAGAAGCAGCGCCAGCAGGCGGTTCTGAACTACACCGTTTCCGACCTTGTGCTGGGCCCTGGCCAGGACGATAAGAAGATCGCTCCCGAGGGTCTGAAGGCATCAGAGATGAATACCAGGCAGCAAGCCATGCTGTTGGATGTTATTGCCGAATGGGCTGGCATCCTGAACGAGAGTTCCGCCGCCGCTCGTATGGCCGAGCTAAAGGCGGAGCTGAACGAGACCTGGTTTGCCTGGAGCGGCCCTACGACGGGCGAAGCTGGAAGCAATATTACGGCATACTATCGCATTCAGGGTCCGCACCTCGTTATTGAATACGCGCCGCAGCACGATGAGCCCGCCAATCACGTGCACACCATCTATCGTGATCCTACGAATGACTACGGACGTGCGCTGGCGAAGCAATGAGGAGGAAGATCGCAGCCGTAATCGCCGCTGGGGTTCTTCTCTTCGGAAAGACTGCGTTTGCACACCGAATCGATGAGTACCTGCAGGCAACCATTCTCTCCCTGGAGACAAATCGTGTTCAGGCATCGATGCGGCTCATCCCGGGCATCCTCGTCTCACCCTCCGTGATCGCCGGTATCGACAGCAATGGCAATGGTGTGTTTTCAGAAAGTGAACAGCGAGCCTATGCTCAACGCGTGCTCGGCGACTTATCGATCACGATTGATGGAAAGAGCGTGCAGCCGAAACTCGTCTCATGGAGCTTCCCGCAGGCGGCGCAGCTGCGGGATGGACTCGGAGAGATCCATATTGAGTACAGCATTGAGTACACCACCGACCTGCCGTCCGGCGGCCGGAATCGAAGTCTGATCGTTGCGAATCATCACCTGAACCGCACATCGGTCTACCTCATGAACGTGCTGGTCCCGCAGGGCCGTGACATTCGGATTCTGGCGCAGAAGCGCAATGAACAGCAATCACTCTATGAATTGGACTATCAGCAGATGGCGGCTGTTGATGCCGGGCCGCGCACGCCATGGGCTGGTGTTCGTATATGGCTGAATGGTGTCCAGTTCTCCAGCCTTTTCCATCTAGGTATGCGCCACATTGCCGAGGGCACGGATCATCTCCTCTTTTTGCTGGTATTGCTGCTTCCCGCGCCGCTCCTTGTTTCGGGTTTGCGATGGGGGCAGCCTACCTGTGTACGTCAAAGCCTGCTTCGAATCCTAGGCATTGTGACAGCATTTACCGTCGGCCACTCCATCACACTGACCCTGGCTGTGCTCGGCGCCGTAAACGTCCCGAGCCGTCCGGTTGAGGTACTGATCGCGGTATCCATTCTTGTTTCGGCGGTGCACGCCTTCCGTCCAATTTTCCCCGGTAAAGAAGCTTTGATCGCTGCTTTCTTCGGTCTCATTCACGGCTTGGCTTTCGCTGCGACGCTGGGCCGGCTGGGATTGGGGCGCTGGGAGAGAGTCGCTGGTATTTTGGCCTTCAACCTGGGCATTGAAACGATGCAGATGCTCGTGGTCGCAGCCATCCTGCCGTCGCTCATGCTCATGAGTAGAACACGTGAGTATCCGATTCTTCGAATCGGCGGCGCAGCTTTTGCTGGAGCGGCGTCTCTAGGATGGATGGTCGAGCGACTTCTCGATGTCCAGACTCCCGTCGACATGATCGTGAACGCGTTCGCACGACATGCGCTTTTGATTGCCGTCAACCTCTTTCTGGTAAGTCTTGCCTGCAGAGTTGCGTCCTTTCCAGGAACGACCGGTCTTTACGCCCGACGCACAGGACATTAGCCGAATCGGCTTTGGTCCCCGATGCTGATAGAATCCCGCGCCGAACGAAAGGTATCTGGGTTCTGGCTTTGATGTGGGGTTCACGGAAAGAGAGTTGCTTCACAGATTAAGCGCCCATTCGGAGGTAACGCTGATTTTCCGGTCTCAACCACCAAGTAGCCGACCAACTGGACCCCTAAATTCTGATCTTAAACGCGCTACGGCGCAACCTCGAACAGACGCTCGTAGACGGGCCGTAGTGACACACTTGGACGCGATAAACGGCCATCCACCCTAGGCGGGTTCAAGTGGCGTGCCGCCAATATCGCCGAACGCCGTTGGAGCCGTAGCCGGGAACACTCTACTTCATCCGTCATTGCTCGGAAAAGCAGGCCTATATACTTGTAACTCACATACGTCAGCGTTGACAAAAACGGGAGGAACATTCGATGAAGATTGCTATAGCCGTCCTAATTGCGTGTTTTGAATTGCAGGCGGAAGACGTTCCCAAAGAAATGATCGGAACCTGGAAGTGCGATCTGGCGAAAACCGATTGGTCGCACAAGCCGGGCGGGGCGCCACGGGAAATTACTCTTATGATTACGGCCACTGGCTGGCGCTACGATTCTGAGGGCGGAGCTGGGACGAACACTCACTTGGTTTACGACAGCACGAGTAGAACGCTTACCGGAAACAACCAGATTTCAATGCGTGATGAGCCAACGGGCAACCCATTTGTCAGTGATTTTCGGGTATCCCTAAAAGCGAATGGCCAGGAAGTGGAGCGCGTCATTATTATAGGAGTGCCCGGAGGCAACTCGCTACTCGTGTATGGATCAGGCCTTTCCCCTGACGGCAAACCGTGGTGGGACCGTAGTTATTTCACTAGAGCAGATTCATCACAAACAAGAAACGCGCCGGAGTAAATTGGTCGGCAGTCTACGAACCAGGAGGATGGGGTTCTGTGGGCATGGCTTGTAGATCGATGGGGAGATAAACTAGCCTCACTCGACCGCAAGCCCGAAGTGGTAGAAGACGAATACGTTCACGTACAGGCAGTAAACGGCACGGCCTGTCAGCAACTTAGTGCAGCGGTTTGCATGAGCTACGCCATGTGCCCGGGATGTGGCAGTTCGTGCAGATTGGTCTTGCCTAGCACTATTGCTCCCGCTTCGCGCAGTATCTGAATGATCGGAGCGTCTTCCTTCGGCTGAAATCCGCGCAACGCGGGTGTGCCGGCGGTTGTCCGCAGATCCTTTGTGTTGACGCTGGAAAGCGGGCGACCTCACAAAGCAAAACAGTCACCGGCGTTAACGCCTGTATATCGGTATGCACGAGCAGTTTGGATAGCTTGCCACCCATGAGCTCACATTGGCGAACCTTTGTGACACAATCGTGGATCAAACAATCTAGTTTTCACAGGACTCTGATGCGTCTACTACATTCCACTCTTATTGTGCGGCTTCTGCAATCCATCGTTATAGGCGGATTTGTTTGCCCCTGGACAGTTATGTCCGCGCCGCAAGAGGCAGTTCGTCTTTGGCCTGGCGCCGCCCCGGGTTCTGAAAAGTGGATGCAGAAAGAAGTCCGGTTCACCGATGCGCAATTTGGTGGCGAGACCATTCGAAACGTGGTTGAGCCTACGCTGAGCGTTTTTCTGCCACCACCGTCAACTGCTAATGCAACTGCAGTTATCGTATGCCCCGGGGGCGCGTTTCAGGCGCTTTCCTGGAACAATGAGGGCACAGAAATGGCTTCGTGGCTGAACAAACAAGGCGTGGCCGCGTTTGTTCTCAAGTATCGGCTCGCCAACACGGGAGAAACAGATGCGGATTTCCGTTTGATTTGGGAAACCATTATCAAGAAGCTAATGGCGGATTCAGCGCAAGAGGTTGCCGCACTTGCCCCCGAAGTTGAGGTGGCAGCGGCGGATGGACGACGAGCAGTCCAAATAGTTCGCCAGAATGCAACGAAATGGCGAATCGCGCCGGATCGCATCGGCATCCTCGGCTTCTCGGCCGGCGCAGCCATCGCCATTGATGTTGGCGCGCAACATGACGAACTGAGCAGGCCGAACTTCGTAGCGTCGATATATGGACCGTCTTTGAGACGTTCGCGTGTCCCCCTTGATGCCCGGCCGATCTTTATTGCATGCGCGTCAAATGACCGACTACTACCTGTCAACGGGAACTTGGAAGTGTACTCCGCCTGGAAAAGCAGTGGCCATCTGGCTGAACTTCACGTCTACGCAAAAGGTGGGCATGGATTCGGAATGAAGAAACGGGGCCTTCCAGTCGATAACTGGATTGAACAATTTCGTCTTTGGCTTTCTGATCAAGGTTTCTAGGCTACACCGCGAAGGCTTTGTCATCAAAGGAAAGCGACGATGTGCTCGCGCTCATTCAAATACATTCGTCGTCTGATGCGACCACGCTTATTCCGCCGACTAATGAATACACCAAGGAGTGGCGCACGGAATGATTTCGCGAATCGTGCTTGGCCGCCAGAAAAAATGTTTCGGTTCTGCCCTTAAAGTAAGGTTTACTTCCACTGGGAGCAAAGCTTGTTTCGCAGTCTCAACTTCCGTATCGACGACCATCCGCACGGCGTCGGATGATGACGGCGGCCACGCATCGAGGCTGATGGTAGAGTCATCGATGAAGCACGAGAGGATGATATGCGCCTTAAAACGGTGGCCGCGGTCGTCTCGGTTGTTTTATTGAGCTTGAACGATGGCGCACGCGCGCAACAATGTGAGAGGTCCGTGGATACCTCCCCTGCGTGGAATGACAATTCTCTCATCACAGTTCAGAAAAAGGGCGGAAATCCCACTCGTTCGGGCGACGTCAAGATCGAGTTCTATGGACACGATGCATTCAAGCTCACATCGCCGGCCGGTTTGACCGTTCTGACCGATCCTTGGCGAAATGATTCAACCGGCCTTTACCCAAAGTGGTTCCTGAGCGAGTTTCCCGCCATCCGGGTCGATATAGTTCTCTCCACTCACGCTCATTTCGACCACGATGCTGTCGAGCGGCCGAAAGGGCTCATGGTACTCGATCGTTTGGCCGGTCAGTTCAAGCTTGGCGATGTCGAAATTATAGGCCTCGCCGACAAGCACAAATGTGACCCGGCAGCTGACCGTAAGGTGGATAGCGCTCCTGGAAATCTCCATATAAAAACTTGTCCGCCAAACAACATGATCGGCTTCGACAACGCGATTCAGATCATTGAGACAGGTGGATTGCGGATCGCTGTCTGGGGCGACAATCGGCCGGCGCCTGATCCCTCGCTCGATCAGGATTTAAGAAATGTAGACGTCCTCATTCTTCCCGTCGAGACAATCCTCACACGAGCTGAGGCAGCTGCAATCGTGCGGAAATATGATCCTAAGGCTGTAGTTCTAGCGCACTATTTTGTCAGGGGTTTGACGACCGAGGTATCCGGTCTGGATTCTGCCGACGGATGGGTAAAGGAGCAGGAAAAGGTCGCCAATGCGGATGTTCGCCGCCTCGATCGTGCGGAGTTGACGCTTAATGCGGCCGAGTTGAAAGGAGCCCATCACCGGATCTATTACTTCGGGAACCACTTTGAGGAGAAATAGCGATTTGATGAGCAACACGGCGTTCGATTGCGCCGCTGTTAGTTTGCGGGTCCGGCAAACAGCAGCAGATTCCCATCCGGATCCTTGACGACGAAATTCTTGGCGCCCCAAGGCTGCTTTTTCAGCGTCTGGTGAAAGGCAACACCAGCGGACTGAAACTCAAGGAACAGCAGCTTAATCTCGTCCGCTGTAGCGACGATCATAGATACCGACAACAGTTCCTCCCGATTGCGGACCGTCGACTCGATTACTGTTTGCTCGACGCACCTTAGATTGAGACGCGCCGCGTCGCGACCCACCTGTGCATAGTAGGGAGGTCCGCCGTAACTGAATATAAGCGTAAAGCCTAACTTCTCACGGAAAAATTCGCACGATCGCTTGATATCGGTGACGAACAGTTGCGGCTCTGCACCGACAATCGTTGCTTTGGATGGCGATGGTTTCACCTTGGGCGGCGTGGTCGAAAGTCCAGTTTTCAGGGCTTGCCAACTATCGAAGCCTTGCTGTCTTGCGATCATTTCCTGCGCATCGCTGAGCTTAAAGCTCGCCGCAAGAATCTCGGAGTCGGGCATATTCAGGAAACGAGGCAAAAGCTCGCGGATTTGTGCGGCGACGGGATAGTGGCGTTCGCGATGCCATCGCAATATGAGCTTGGCTTGTTTTTTTAGGTTCTCTAGATTGGGCATGTAGGTCTCCACGATGAGATCGTAGGTGGGCATGGCCCTTCGGCGAACTGCCGTTGCATCCTACATGCGCAGACTATAGTATCTGCGACGGCGTCAGTAATTGTCAATTGAGAACGACGCCGCGCTACGCGTTGTTGGGCCGCATAAATCAGGGAACAACCGGCCCGAGAAATCTGCTACTCGTAACGCAATGCGATCACCGGATCGATTCGCGTGGCACGAAACGCGGGGATAGCTGATGCGACGAGCACCATAAACCCGATAATGACGACAACAAAGAACATCGACCAGCCATCGCCAGGCGTCAACCCAAACAGCAGCGACTGCAAGTAACGGCTAAGCGAAAGAGCGAGCACGATACCAACCAGCAAGCCGCCGGCAACCAGCAAGAGCGTCTCGGATACCACAGTCCAGACGACGTTGTGTGGCTGTCCGCCGATCGCGATACGAATGCCAATCTCCTGCGTCCGGCGTCCGACCGAGTACGCCATGATGCCGTACAAACCGGCACATCCTAACAGCAAGGAGAGCACCCCGAACAAGATCGATAGGCGCGCGATCAGCCGCTCCCGGAGCATGGTGTCGTTGATGGACTTTTCGAGCGGCTGGATGAATTCGAGGCTTAGGCGCGGAGAGACTGCACGCACTGCCTGACGGAGCTGGCGGTCGAGAACCGCGGGAGCGAGCGAGCTTCGGATTTCGTAGTCGGTTCCCATTTGTCCATCGACCGGCTGCATATAAGAGACGTAAAAGCGGCGCGGCGGCTGATCTCGCACAAGGTGGTCCCGGACATCCTTTGCGACACCGATTACCGTGAGCGTGAACTTCAGGCGGCTGTCATAGAAGATCGTCTCGCCGAGTGGACTCCGCTTGCCGAAATAAAATTTCGCCATACTCTCGTTGATAACCGTGACGCGCGGCGCGTTAGCAGTGTCCGAATCAGCGAAGTCGCGGCCCAGCAAAACAGGAATGCCGACCGCGGAAAAGTATCCAGGCCCGACCTGGTCAAAGCGGGCGTTGGAATCTTTGGGCGATGAGGGTACGAACCCATTTACGCGAATGCGCGTGCCCGATTCGCGGTCGGCAAACAGGCCATTGTCGGAATAGGATGCGGCAGTGATCCCCGGCAGCGTTCGCAATTTCTCAAGAACGCGCTGAGCGATCTTGCCAATCTCATCTCCTTTGTAGCCTGCCCCTGTAGGGTCAATTCTGGCGGTGGTCAGTCGTTCCGGCGAGTAGCCAAGGTCCTGCGTCCGGAGGTTGTACAACGTTCGAGTAAATAGCGCCATGCCGAACAGCAGAGTGGTCGAAAGGGCAACCTGAATCAGGACCACTGCTTTTTCTCCGGTCATGCGTGAACGGCCACTCGCGGTTGCGCGGGCGCTTTCCTTTAAAACAGAATGAATATCGATTCGAGTAGATCGAAGCGCTGGACCGACGCCGAACAACAACGTAGTTAGAACGGCAACAACTCCGGTAAAGAGGAGGACGCGGCTATCGGGCGCCAAATCGATCACGAGCGCTGGATTTCCGGCGGAGACCATGGTGAACAACGCGCGGCTGGCAGCCCAGCCAATGGGCACACTTAAGGCAGACCCGGCTAAAGAAAGCAAGAAGCTTTCGGTGATGAGCTGGCGCACCAGCCTGGGGCGGCCGACACCAAGAGCCAGCCTGGTTCCTATTTCGCGCCGTCGAGCCGTTCCTCTTGCCAGAAGCAGATTTGCCAGATTCGCGCAGGCAATTAACAAAACCACGCAAACCATCGCCATCAGCACCCAGAGCGGGCTTGCGAACTGTTGCCGGAGGTCCGAAAATCCTTTGCTGCCGTCGAGGAGTCTGAGCTTGTTTTGTTCCAGTTCACGTCGGCGCGTCTCGGTAATACCGGGCCCTTCTTCCTCAACCAAAAGCTGGCGGTTCAAAATGCTTGTGGCCGCTTCGGCTTGTTTTTGACTATAGAAAGGCTTGAGACGGGCGAGGACCTGGACCCAACTTGCGGTGCGGCGCGATAACCAATGACGTCCAGGCAGGAAATGCTCCTCCATGGTGAGCGGCGCCCAAAAGTCCGGACGCTCACCCACGGTTTCGCCAAAAAACCCCGGCGGCATCACGCCCAAAATTACGAAATCGCGGTTAGATGGGCTCACCGGCCGTGTTCCCATTGCGCCAGAAAAGTAGCGCTTCCTTCATTTTGAGGAGTCATTGGGCTCGTCATTGCTGTTCGGGCACTAGTCCAATGTGATGATTTACGGCTGCCCCGAAATCTCTGTTTGCAGCCAACGGCCTGTTGGGTTGTCCGCACGCTGACAAAGCTCGAAAAATGCGGGGCCGCCTAAGCGGCACCCTCGGACTGGTTGTTTTCCCGCCGTTTCCTATTTAAACCGTGATCGAATCGACCACGATTTCAGTGACAGGCCATGCCACGTTTGACGGAACCGGACTCGGTTTCGACTTGCACGATTGTACTCGCGATACGTCAACTCACCCTAAATGACGATGTGAGTTCCCTTATTCAACTTCGCCGCAAACGGTGCGTAGCCGCCGTAAACCACGCAATCGTGCCAGTATGTCTTCTCCTTCCATTCGAAATCTTGCTGATAGCGCTTCGTGGTCGCTAGAGAGAAGCGCGTTATTTCTTTCCCGGCCTGCGTAGCGGCCGCTTTGGCATCATGTCTGGTAAAGCCGATGACTGCTGAGTCAGGGCTTCTGAATTACCTTGAATCGCCGTCGTGATCGACATCGCCTGCCGTCAAAGCGGCTTTGGCTTGCGGGCTCAATTGAACAGAGTCTGCCGGGGGTTTAGCAGCAGGGGTCGCCGGTGCTGGGCGAGCCGCCGGCTGAGTCTCTGCTGGGTGAACATTCTGCTGGTTTGAAATTGGAAGTGTCATGCTGTGTCTCCTGTCTTTCTTATCGTCTAAGCTAAAATGCATTCTGGCGAATTACAGGTGTTTTGCCTAAACGCGGGATAAACAGGAGCACCGGCGTTCGTGCGCCCTTCTGTGTGATCATCGTCAAAGAAGCCATGCGACTGCTCTTGATTGAGGACGAAGAGGATGCAGCCCGGATGATTGCCAAGGGCTTGCGCCAGGAACTGCACGCAGTCGATGTAGTCGGCGATGGCCAGGCTGGCCTGGAAAAGCTGTTGTCGGAGCCTTACGACCTCGTCATTTTGGATATCCGATTACCGGTGAAAGATGGTTGGAGCGTGTGCCGCGAGGCGCGGGGGGCCGGTTTGCAGACTCCGATTTTGATGCTGACCGCCAGCGGCGCCTATGACGATCGCGTCAAGGGGCTCGATCTTGGGGCGGACGATTATCTGGTCAAGCCGTTTGACCTAAATGAGTTTCTCGCGCGTGTGAGAGCTCTCCTTCGCCGCAAGCCCGCGCTGCAAGACCCAATCATTCGCATCGATACGCTCGAACTGGATACCCGCTCAAGAACAGTCAAGAGAGCCAACCAGTTGATTCGAGTCACCGCGACCGAGTACGCCTTGTTAGAGTGTCTCGCCCGGGACGTGGACACTTTGCTGAGCAGAGAAACGATCTCGGAGCGGGTTTGGAGCGAGTCCTACGATCCATTCTCGAATGTAATTGAGGAGTACATCAAACGGCTGCGGAAGAAAATTGACCTGGAAGGGCACAAGCCGCTGATTCATGGCCGGCGTGGCGAAGGTTATATCTTCACGGCCAAAGAGTTCGGATGAACCTCATCAGGCGTGTTTCCTGGCAACGCGGGAAGCGCTATCTCGAAAGTGGTTTTTCCAGGGCGCGATTCAACCAGCGTCAACCTGCCTCCGTGGTTTTCAATAATCGACTTGGCAATCGCCAAGCCCAAGCCGGCGCCCGGAACGGCTTCTCTGGCAGAACGGTCTTCGCGAAAGAAGCGATCGAAGATTCGTGATTTCGCCGCTTCAGAAATACCCGCACCATCATCGCTCACCGCGCATACCCATTGCTCTTCACGCCTGGTCAGCGTGACACTGATATTTCCTTCGGGCGGCGTAAACTTCACGGCATTGTCGAGCAGAATCAGAATCGACTGCTTTAGCAGGTCTTCGTCGCCCTGGCATCTCGCCTCGGGCAATCTGGTCAATTTCAATTGCTGATGGCGGGCTGCCGCCAACGTTTTCGCTGCGCGAACCGCTTGTGAGACTGCATCGTCGAGATACATTTCTTTCTGGTTCAGCCTCAGAGACGCGCTGTCGGCCTGAGAAAGAAAGAACATGTCCTCCACAGTCCTCCGGAGCTGGAACATCTGATGCTCTATGACTTTCAGGGCCTCGCGGCAATCCGCCAAAGTCGTCGCGCTGTCGCGATTCATCACCTGCGAAGCGGTCAGCGCGACGGCCACGGGTGTTCTGATCTGGTGAGAAGCATCCGCCATGAAGCGCCGCTGAAGATTGAATGCGTCCTGAAGGCGGTCCAATAGGAAATTGAACCGTAACCCGAGGCGGTTGATCTCATCCTGATGATGGTTTATTTGGACGCGGGCACTGAGGTCGGAGCTGGTGACTGAATTAATCGTTTCCGCGAAATCGTTCAAGGGCCTTAGAGCCTTCAGGGCCAGCAGATAGCCGCCGATTCCAGCGATACTGAGGCCAATAGGAATGAAAATGAGTAGCCCGAGGCTCAGGCGCCGCATCTGCGCTACGGCGGGCGCAACCGGCCTGGCGGAGTAGATCTCGTAGACCGTGTGAAATTTAGGGATGGCTAGGGTGCGCGCCGCAAGGCGAAGTCCCTCTATCCTTACAGCGTTCTTGAGCTTGCGGGGCACGATCGCCCGCAGGTCAATCGACTGCGCTCCACGTTTATACGCGACATCCCGGCCATGCTCCCGCACCAGAATCTGGGTATCGGTTAAGTCGGGACTCGCCGTGCCATCCAGGACAGCCTGGAGATCTTTCTCGCCCGCGGCTTGCGTGGAGTGCTCGTTCAACTCGTGTTCCGCGGACATGGCCGTTGCCCCTAACGCTACGTCAAGCTCGGCATCAAGCCTTGAGTAAGCATCATTGCGAATCAGCAGGTAAGTAGCGACGGCAAGCGCAATCACCAGCACCCCGGAAAGTGTCACGTATGAGGTGGTGAGACGAGCCTTTATGGACATCAGGTATTCGTTCCTTTATCCCGCTGGCGCGAAAATAAACGCAGCATAAATGTTTGACGCGGGAGGTAATTATTTGACCGCGACCACTTGATCTTATCGTTCCGCGCCGCCTAAGATGAGAACTCCCAATGCGGCGAACGGTTATTAGTTTCCTCACAGGCTTGTTTCTTTTGCCTTTGCTTGGCTGGATATGTTTTCGTTACGGGTATGTAGCCGTGGCAACAGCTGCGCCTCCGATGCCCTTTGAACGGCAACTCGCGCATCTGGCTCTGCATGCGCACATCCGTAAAGAGGCGCCAGCCAACTCACCGTTGCAGGCCGACGATGAGAACTTTTTGGCTGGCGCTCACGTCTACCGGAACGAGTGCGCGAGTTGCCATGGCTTGCCGGGCCAGGCTGCATTCCCTATGGCGAAGGGCATGTTTCCGCGGCCCCCACAGTTATTCAAGGGACACGGCGTCACGGACGATCCAGTGGGAGAAACCTATTGGAAGGTGGCGAATGGCATTCGGTTGACAGGAATGCCTGCCTACAGGGATTCCTTGAGTGAGAAGGAGCAATGGCAGGTCAGCTTACTGCTGGCAAACGCGGACAAATTGCCACAACCAGTTCGCGCCGGCCTTGAGCAGCCGCTCAGCACAAATTGAGGGGGGCGATGTTTATCATCCATTTAGGAACCTGCGGCGCGGAACCATGCGTCGAATTATCATTCCGGCGAATCGGACCGGCTTTCTAAAACTATGCCTGCTGTTCCCCAGTTGCAAGGAAACATTTCAGTCGATGCCGTAGAGCCACAGTTTGAGCGGCAGTATGCCAACGCGGTCAATCCACAGTGGCTTCGACTGCTGAAATTATTGCAGATGAACGTGCGCTATGAACGTTGCGAGGGCGCTGAGTTGTTCACGACCGGAGGCCAGCGTATATTGGACTTCCTGTCCGGATACTGTGTTCATAATCTGGGTCACAACCATCCCGCGCTCATTGAAGCCATCAAAGACGAACTGGATAGACGTGGACCGGCAATGCTGCAAAGCCACGTGCCGGAGTCCGCCGGAGAACTGGCGGAGATTCTCTGTGCGCGGGCCGCTGGACGGGTAAGGAAGGCGTTCTTTTGCAGTTCAGGCAGTGAAGGTATTGAAGCGTCCATCAAGTTCGCCAAGATGCACACCAAGAGAGCAGGCTTGCTCTATGCTGAAGGCGCGTTTCATGGGCTGACCTGCGGTGCTCTTTCCCTCATGGGTGATGCTTTTTGGAAGCAAGGCTTTGGATCTCTGCTGCCCGATACTCATCAGATCCCGTTCAACGATCTGGGCGCCTTGGAACAACAACTCAAGCAGAAAACTTACGCCGCCTTCTTTGTCGAACCCATTCAAGGCGAAGCAGGCATTCGGATTCCAACGGCGGATTACTTTGCCGGTGCGCAAGCCCTTTGCAAGCGTTATGGCACGCTGCTGGTTCTAGATGAGGTGCAGACGGGTTTCTACAGAACCGGCAAGTTCCTGGCCGCTCATCATTATTCCGTTGAACCCGACATAGTCGTGCTCGCAAAAGCGATGAGCGGCGGTCTTGTACCTAGCGGCGCCGTTCTTATGACGGATGCCATCTACGACTCAGTTTACGGTTCGCTGAAACGGTCATTGATCCACACCTCTACATTTTCTGAAAACGGGCTGGCGATGCGAGCGGGGCTTGCTGTGGTGGAAACTCTCGAAAGGGAGGATGCCGGCAACAGGGCTGCGGAGTCAGGCAATTACCTTCGCGCAAAACTTCGGGAAGCGCTTGGCGAGTTTGAAATGGTCGAAGAGGTTCGAGGGGAGGGACTCTTCTCGGGCATCGCCTTTCGACCACCGCGCAGTCTCACGTTGCGCTTTGCCTTTGAAGCCTTTTCGCAAATTCATCCGGCGATGTTCGGGCAAGTGCTGGTGATGCGGCTGTTCCGCGATCATGGGATTCTGGCCCAGATATGCGGGAACAATTTCCGGGTGTTGAAACTGATCCCACCGTTGATCGTCAGTCACCAGCAAATCGACGAGGCCGTGGAAGCGGTGTACCAGGTTGTGAAGCTGGCGCATTCTCCGGCAGTGTTCTGGAGCGAGGCTCTTGGATTGGCGAGACGGGTCGTGAATGTCTGATCGCAATCGGCGCGTATGCGTCGTTGGCGGCGGTCCCGCCGGCTTGGCTGCTTCTATTGTTCTGGCACGAACCGGGTATGAAGTTGTGGTTGTCGACTGCGCCACGCTGCCGATTGACAAGGCTTGTGGCGAAGGTCTCATGCCCGATAGTCTGCAGGCGTTAGCCGGGCTCGGGGTTGCCATTCCCAGTCATGCGGGCTTCGCCTTCCGCGGCATTCGTTTCGCAGACGCCCACTCCTCTGTTTATGCCGATTTTCCAGACGGCATGGGCAAGGGGGTGCGGCGTCCGATCCTGCACGAACTCCTGTGGGCAAAGGCCGCCAGTTTGGGTGTCTCTCCGCTTTGGAATTCGAAGCACGTCCATTTGACAGAAGGCGGTGTGTCCGCGGATGGAAAGTTCATTGAGGCTTCCCTTGTAGTGGCTGCCGATGGTCAGAATTCGAGTATTCGGCGGCAGGCGGGGCTTGATCGCGTGCGGCGCGAGAAACGCCGCTATGGATTCCGCCGGCACTACCGGATGGCGCCGTGGTCCTCGTACATGGAATTGCACTGGGGTCCACGGTCGCAGATTTACGTGACACCGGTAGCGGCGGATGAGCTTTGCGTCGCGGTTATTTCACGCGACCCAAAACTTCGGTTGGAAGAGGCGCTGCTGGAAGCTCCGGAACTACGTAGGCGGCTGGCGGAGGGCGCTCCGGTATCTATTGAAATGGGTGGGCTATCGATTTCACGCCGCTTTCAGCGGGTTCAGCAGGGTGACGTGCTGCTGGCCGGCGACGCTTCCGGGTCAGTCGATGCCATTACGGGCGAGGGTATGTGCCTCGCATTCAAACAGGCCCTCTCGCTGGAACGAGTACTGCTGACCGGCGACCTACGGCAATACAATAGCCAACACGGTGATCTGATGAACCTCCCGGAGGCGATGTCAGCACTCATGCTGTTGTTAGAGTCCAACACCCGTCTCCAAAGAAAAGTTCTAGCGGGCTTGGCCGCGCATCCGGAAATATTTGGATCGTTTTTGGCCGTGCACGTGGGGGCTTCCCCGTTTCGAGATCTCTTGTCGTGGCGTCTGCTCGATTTCGGCCGCGCTTTTCTGACTGCCTAATGATGCGTTATTTGCGAATCATCTGCTGCAGCCTTTTCGCTTTGCAAGGGGCCAAGGCTGAGAATCTGTCGATTGACTTGGACAAAGCGAAGACGAAAATCTCTTTCGTCTTGACTGACGTGCTGCACACCGTGCATGGCACGTTCCAACTGAATAGCGGACATGTTGTGTTCAACCCCGACACCGGCGAGATAAAGGGCGATCTGAGTGTCGATGCGGCCAGCGGCGAGAGCGGCAGCGCGGCTCGCGACCGGCGCATGACGAAGGATATTTTAGAAGCACAGCGTTACCCGGAGGCGCGGTTCACGGCCACTAAGTTAACCGGATCTTTCATTCCATCGGGCACATCCAGCGTGCAAGTTACCGGATCATTTACAATTCACGGCCAAGCGCATGAGCTCGTGATTCCCATGCAGGTCCGGCTCTCTCAGGGTGAAATCACTGCAACGGGTAAGTTTACGGTGCCGTATGTTCAGTGGGGTATGAAGAATCCTGGCAATTTTCTTTTGAAAGTGAACGACAAAGTCGAGGTCTACGTTACGGCCGTAGGGCATCTGACTGGCCTGCCGCCGAAGTTCCCTTAACTTAGCCCATGTTCGGTGTTGAATCAAGATAGCCAGAATGTCAACACATCTGTGGGGGGCCTACTAGCGCTTCGAGAAGGCAATCAACTCTGATTGCCCGCAGTGTGTGTCGCGTCCGACCGCTTAAGCCAGTCCGCTGATGATCTGTCTATACTCCTCTTCGGTAAAAGCACGGCAGGTCTCAGATGTGATATTACCCTGCGACGTTGATGCCAGGATCGCTTTTGCTAAGGCCGCATCATCGGGGGCGTCAACAACTGCGATCATGTCGTATTGGCCCGTAACCATGTAGAAGTCCTTCATCGTGGCACCAGCGGCCGCGAACCCTTTCCGGGCTGCATCAAGGCGGGATGCACTCTTTTTGATGTTGTGAAGCCCTTGTGGAGTCCACTTGAGCATCGCAATATATGTGGGCATAGCTATCGGCTCCTATGGCGGCATTGTATCCCATAATCCTAGTTCGAGTTGCCTAGCGTGGTTGTGAAGTCTTTAAAGGTTTGGATTGGCCGTTGTGCTCGACAAGTAAGGCTTCTGGTAAAGCGCCTGAGGTCCCGGTGCTCCCTGTTTTTCAGAGCCATCATACGATTCGCAGAGATTTTGTCAATTCCTCGGTGATCAGCGGACAGCACGAGTGTGAAAATTGTGGTCGATCGCGCTTCGCCGCTGTCGCATACCTAAACCTAGCGCTCGGCATCGCCGTCGAATACAAGCCTCCGCCGACCAAGAAATATCCGCGCAATTAACCCACACGATATTTATCGAATGCTTGTGGCCGAATGGTCGATCCCGCACCGGGCTGCCAGGGCGTCGCGAAGTAGCCTTCAGAAACGGTTGCCGGTTCTTCAAAACAATCCTTCAGCCACGGGATGTATTCGAGTAAATCGCAAGACGGGTGCGCCGTCGCAAGGTGCAGGTGCACTTGGGCCATATCGCCAATATGTGGAACCACCGGCAGCCGGTAGGCAAACGCAAGATCCGCTACCATCAGCCATTCGGTGATCCCTGCTAGTCTTACGGCATCGGGCTGAACAAAGTCCACTGCCCCCGCCGCCAAGAATTGTTTGAAATGATCAACGGTATATAGCTGTTCGCCCAAGGCGATCGGCACTCCGCCCCGACTTGCCAATTGACGATGACCCTCGACGTCGTCGTACCAGATCGGTTCTTCCAGCCATTTGAGCTGAAAATCAGCGGCCCGTCTGCAGAAGTCAAAAGCGCTGGGAAAAAGCCAGCGGCCATTGGCATCGGCCATCAAATCAATATTGGGACCAATGCCTTCTCGAACAGCTTGTACACGGCGCAGATCTTCGTGCACACGGTCCGTTCCCACTTTCATTTTGATGCCGCGATAGCCGGAGTCCAGCAGACTCTTGGCATCCGCAACGAGTTGGTCGATACTCCAATTCAACCATCCTCCGTCGGTGTTATAGGCACGAATTTTCTTCTCGCCGGAACCGCCGAGCAGTTTCCAGAGAGGAATTTGAGCAGCTTTTGCTTTGAGATCCCAAAGCGCTATATCGACTGCACTCAGCGCGAGATGGGAAATTCCAGCGCGACCCACCCACTGCAGCGGAGGGTGGTGAAGCAGCTTGCTCCACAGCGAACGCACTTCCAGCGGATCACTCCCAATCAGCAAAGGCGCATAACTTTCATCAATAAACTGCGTAATCAGCCGATCAGTTGGTAGGTGTGCATGCGTCCCGGTGTAGCCGAAACCGGATAAAGACTCATCGGTCCGAATAATGACACCAGGCGTGCCCCAATGTGTTAACCGGTGAGTGCTATCGGCGATGCCCTGGCGCGTGACGGGCACGTGCAAGATGAATGTTTCTACCGAGGTGATCTTCACTGAATACCTGCGCGAGTTGTCGGGGAAAGCAGACTGGCGGACAGTTGATCAAGAGAGAGCCACGCACCGCGATGCGTTCGCACATTCAAGGTTCCGGAAACGAATATTGCGACCGGACTGTTCTGATCTTCAAGGGCCAACGCCGAGTTTATCGTAACCTAGCTCGGGCTCGAAAAGTGGGCTTTCCTTCCACTGGGAGTAAACGCTGTTTTCCGAGCACAATGTTCGATCAACGCTTTGGAAAGTTGGTTAGAACGGATCGGTCTCGTCTACGTGAAATATTTAGTCGATATCCGCTGGGCGATTTGGGCCCCTGGTGCATCTCCATGTGCGAGAACACACGTGATGCATTATTCAGAACGTAAAGTGCTCATCGGATCGACACTCAATGCGCGCCGCGCCGGTATATAAGAAGCAAGCAAAGCGGTAAGTAGTACGGCGCCCACCACCGCCATAAATGTCATCGGATCGGCGAAGCTGACGGAGAAAAGAAGTTTGACCATCAACCGGGTCAAGCAAAAAGAAGCCGCGACGCCTGCGAGAACTCCCACGATCGCAAGCTTAGCTCCCTGTGCGATCACCATCCCAATCACATCTCTAGACTGCGCGCCCAATGCCATGCGAATCCCGATTTCCTGCCTGCGCTGCGCAACAGAGTAGGCGATGACACCATAAATTCCAATGCCCGCCAACACCAGCGCAAGCCCACTGAAACAACCCAGGACAATAAAGGTAACGCGGCGTGTCGAGACAGATTCGCGCACGTATTGTTCCATCGTTGCAATCGAGAACACCGGCTGATCTTTGTCAATCGCGGCGACAGCGTTTCGAATCCCGGACGTGAGCATCGAAGGTTCACTGCCCGATTTCACCAGCAGCGTCATGGAGGATGAGACGGCCTGGTGGAAGGGAATATAGATTTCGAGGCGGGCGGGATTTGCCAGTCCGTAGAGTTTGGTTTCGCCCACCACGCCTATCACGGTGCGCCATTGCTGCGCTTCTTTTGACGAGGGATGGCCAATATGGAAGCGGCCGCCAACGGGGTCGCGTCCTGCAAAGAACTGCTTGGCCACAAGTGCGTTGATCATGGCTACCCGCGCGCCATTCTCATTGTCCATGTCCGTGAACGTCCGGCCTCGCAATATTCGGATACCCAAGGTGCTGAAGTAGCCTGGACTGACAACATGAACATCCGGGTGGGGGAAGCTTCCCGGCGTCGGCAGCGCCATGCCTTCAATCGTGATGTCGACCCGCGAATGATCGTTTGTCAGCGGTACTCCGGTTCCCACGGCGGCCGCCTGCACGCCAGGCAGTTCGTGCGCGCGGCGCAGTAGCTGCTCCCAAAAGTTCAGGATGGCGGGATCTTTAGCATATTGAGACGTCCGCAAATCGATTCCCATCGTGAGCACGTGCTCGGTTCGAATCCCAGCATCCACTGATAACAAGCGCAAGAGACTCTTCATCATGAGTCCGGCGCCAATGAGAAGAACAATCGCCAGTGAAATCTCGGCGACCGCGAGAATCCCGCGCCAACGGTTGTGCGTGGCGCCCGTGCTCGTGGTTCGCCCGCCATCTTTTAATTCCGATTGCACATCTGCCTTGGTGGAATGCAGGGCAGGCATAAGTCCAAAGAGGAATGACGACAAGACCACCACGCCAGCCGTGAAGAGGAGTGCCGGTCCGTTCAGTTCCACGTTCGCGCCCGCTAGCATGCCGTCAGGAATGAGCCCTACGAGTCCGCGAATCAGCGCGACTGCCAGCGCCAAACCGCCAATGCCTCCAAGCGACGTCAGAATCAGGCTCTCCACCAGCATCTGAACGACGATGCGGCTGCGACCAGCTCCAACAGCGATACGTAGGGCAATTTCCTTGGTGCGTCCCGCGCCGCGCATCAAAAACAGACTTGCAACATTCGCGCAAGCAATCAGCAGGACAAACGTGACGGCGGCGAAAAGGACGATAAGCGCCGGACGTATATCGCTGACGAACACGTCGCGAAGCGGCCGTAGAGCCACGCCAAACTGGTCATTGGAACCCGGATAAGCTTTTGCCAACCGTGCGGCAATGCCGCCCATTTCCGCTCGTGCCTGCTGAAAACTGGCGTGTGGGTCTAATCGTCCCAACACGACCATCTCGCCGCGCTCGCTGCGTTCATTCGATGAGGAATTATTCGTAAGCCAAACGCCAACCGGCTCCAAGAAGTCCGTTTTCTCAGTCCACCGGAAATCATGCGGCAGCACACCGATAACGCTAACGCTATGGCCATCGAGCGCGATTGTTCGCCCGATGACGCTACGGTCCCCTCCAAAATGCGATTGCCAAAGCGGGTAGCTCAACAGCACTACGGCGGATGCGCCGGCCTTTTCCTCCGCCGCGTCAAAGTCACGCCCTAAGAAAGGATGCGTGCCCAGCATCGAAAGGAAATTCGTGGACACCGCTTGTCCGGCAACGTTTATCGGCTGATTGAGGCCGGACTGATTGTAGCCGGAAAGATTAAATCTTACGCCATTTATCGCAGCCATCTCCGAAAAGACACCGTTCTGCGCCCGCCAGTCGACAAAGTTGGGATAGGAAACGCTGACCATGCCCACCTTGGGTGTCGTCTCATTGAGAACAACCAGGCGCGCGGGATCTTTGAAGGGCAGCGGGCGCAGCAAAATTCCGTAAAGAACGGAAAATATTGCCGTGTTCGCGCCAATGCCCAATGCAAGCGTGAGCAGTGCAATGACCGTGAAGCCCGGAGATTTCAGAAGCACTCGCCATCCATAGCGAAGATCCTGCGTGAGAGTCTCGAGCAAATGGACGCCCCAGGCATCACGCCATTCCTCCTTGACCTGGTTCACACCGCCAAAATCTATCCTGACCCGCCGCACGGCTTCTTCTTCAGTCAGACCGGCTTTCACGTACTTGTCGAATTGCTGCTGGCGATGAAAGCGCAATTCGTCTTCTAAGTTCGCCTCTGCAACATTTCGCCTGAACACGGACCGAATACGAAACACAATATCGTTGAACATGGCGCGTGAATCCTAGGCTGTCCCCAATACTTGTGCCATGGCGGCCGTCAGCTTTTTCCAGCTATCTGTCTCTACTTCAAGCTGTCGGCGTCCGGCCTTAGTGAGTTCGTAATATTTGGCACGCCGGTTGTTGTCGGATGTTCCCCACTGAGCTTTAATCCAGCCCCGCCGCTCCAGCCTGTGTAGAGCCGGATAGAGCGAACCTTGTTGAATGCGCAGCAGGTCGCTTGAGGTTTGTTGAACACGCTCGGAAATACCCCAGCCATGCTCAGGCCCAAGAACGAGGGTGCGCAGAATCAAAAGATCCACCGTTCCTTGCGGAAGGTCTATACGTCGTTCGATCATGTATTCCCCTTATACTTCTACAAAGGATTGTGCAACATTTCTTGTCGAAGTGCAAGGGGGAAGCAACGGCGGTATTTATCAACAAGGAACCGAAAGGACGTCCCCTTGGTCTGACGGCTGCAGCGTTATCGATGTTCGGCTCAGTCCTCGACAAGTAGGGCTTCCGGAAAAAGCGCTGCCGGCAATCCATGCGATTTTCCAAATGACCGTAGGGTCGTCTAAGGAGCACAAACACGACGTAGCCGGGGCTGAATCCCCTCGACGGCCGCCCGGGCCACGTGTTAGAAGAAGGATATTATTGGCATGATCCAGTGGTTTAACGGATCGAGAGATCTTAGAACTTTTTATTATGGCTCCGATTACAGGCGTCCTATTTGCATTGGTAGCCATTGCCGCGAACTCCTTAGCACAAGCTTCTATCAATCGGGAGAATCCCGCTCGAGATGAAAATCTCTTTGAGGCGGCCGCGCAGAAGGTTCGAGGTCTAGCACCCAAGTCGTTTCGTATTTTGCCCAAGGAAATCGCAAATGAGCTTGAGCGCCGTCATTGCCAGATCCCCCAAGACGACACGGCCCGCCAGGGCGACATAACCAACGTCATCCACGGCTCGTTCTTCGCGCGCGCGAGCTCTGATTGGGCGGTGCTCTGCAACGAGAAGGTAGACTCTTACATCCTGGTCTTTAGGCAAGGCGATGCGGACCATCCTTCCAAGCTGGCCCCTGCGCCTGTGATTAACTCACTTGAAGGCATCGGTAATGATCTCATCGGATACGTCAGGCGAATAACGACTCTTGATCGGCAGAGATTCGCGAAGTACTACGCCCTTGGAAAAGACCGAAAAGTGGCGCTGACGCACGATGCAATCAGTGACGCGATGAGCGACAAGTTCGAGTCTGTTTACTACTGGAAGTACGACAAGTGGGAAGTTGTGCGGGTTCACGCTTCTGAATAGACATACTTGTTCAAAATGGCTCGATCGAGAGCATGCCGCCGGTCCAGCTGATGCAGATGATCGAGAAGGTTCGTATACTGGCCACCGGCGAATCGTCCACTATCCGACATCCCTGTTGCCCGGAAGTTCGATATCCTCTAATTTGCTGAAGGCATCTCAACATGATCGATGACGAGAACGCCTACTGGCCCCTTTGTAGCTTTCAGTTTCAGTCCAAGTTGTTCCTGAAGTGCAGTGAAGATCGAAGCTCCGGAATCGGGCAGTGGCGCAGTGCCATCTGTCCCGATGCTAACGGGAGCTGAATCTGTCTCCGGCGTCCACTTGAGCGTGACGTTATATCTTCCTTTAATGCCCGTGTTATCTACGACGATCCGGCCAAACTCTCTCAACAATTCCTGTGTCAATGACCAGACCAGGTCTGCCATAGTAACGCCATTCGCGCTGAACTTCCCGGTGCTCGCCTCAGTACCGGGACCACCGTCAGATTCCTTCCATTCATGAAAAATGGGCGGTTTCTTCGCAACGACGAGAGCATAGACCGGGAGATCCCGCGTCTCCCAATGAACCACCAGTTTAAAGCTGTCTGCTAAGAATCGTTGGAACATGCCTTGCGTCTGTAGTGTGCGCTGGTCTCTACTAAGCGTTCGCAACTGATCTGCGACCAAGCTGTTTGTCTTTGCTTCGATGTCGAATCTTTCAGTGTTGAGCCACTTCGGGCCGCCCACAATTTGACGCTCCGTGATGCGATAGGCCTGATATTGGATTAGTTTCGTCAACAGGGCGTTAGTCGCAATGAAGCGTCCATTTTCAAAAGTAGAAGAGCCGCCAGAGCTGCCGGACTTGTTCTGCTTGACGGTAGCCACTTCGAAGACCGGATGCGGGGGCGGTAGTGCAGAAATTCGTGCGAATGACGTGACGGCCAGTGATGCCGCCGCCACCAGCAACAGTCTTTCGATGAAAGGTGGTTTTCGGCCAGGATGCTCGATCATGTCACAACAATCCTATCCGCCACTGCTGGTTTCTGAAGGCGGACCATGACGATTATTCCAGAGCGATGGAGAATTCGCGATTGCCTCGCAGTGCGCGCAACGTCAGCCTTTCGGAAAACTGCGTGCGGAGAGCTGGGGACCCAGGCACAAACGCAGAATTGGCGTACGATTCTAGACGGTGGATGTGTGAACCGGATAGCGCCTCAGCAAGTGGCGATTTCGGAAAAGCGCTCGGAAGCGCTGACGTCCATTCCTTAATGGAAGGTAACCCTGTTTGAACTAAGCCGCTCGTTGCGGCGGACGCTACGCGTGCCGGTGGGTCAGCATTCATGATCTGTTTGCAAGTCGATACTTTATGGGTCACAAGGAGGTCTTGTGACCCAACTCAGACAGTTAATGCTGGAAGAACT
>DASXGT010000038.1:0-8164 GCA_036488895.1 Bryobacteraceae bacterium
CTCCGCGCTGCATCACGCGCACCGGCTTGAAATTCTTCATCGCGATATCAAACCGGCAAACATTTTGTTAACCGATGACGATACAGTGAAGATCACCGATTTCGGAATCGCCCGCGCGATTGGTTCGGAACGTCTCACGCGCGATACGCGCCTGGTGGGCACGCTGGAATATCTTGCGCCCGAGCGGATTAAAGGCGAAGAAGGCGATTTCCGCTCCGATTTGTATTCGGCCGGCGCGGTGTTGTATGAGTTGCTCACCAACCGTCTTCCCTTTGAGCGCACCAGTGACTTTGAGCTCATGCGCGCACACCTGGAAGAGATGCCGCTGCCGCTTCGCCAATCGTCGCCAAGCATTGCTCCGGCCTTGGAAATGATTGTGCTCCGCGCGCTCGCCAAACGTCCCGAGGACCGTTTCGCAACAGCGAAAGAAATGCGTGACGCGCTGGCGGCCGTCGATTTGCGCTGCGCTCCACCGGAGACACGCTTCGTGGAAGCCGCAGTCGCGATTCCCGAGACGAAATTCGTGGAAACTCCGCCAGCGGCAAGAAAGGGAAAAACGCGAGCGCTATGGCTTGGACTTGCGAGCGTGGGCGCCGTTCTCGTAATTGTTTTGGTGGTTCTGTTGACACGCTCCGCAAATCAGAACAAATCCACTCAGAACAAAGCAATGCCCGCTCCGCCTCCCGCGCCAGCCGAAGCCAAGAAGATTGAACCAACGCCACCGCCCAGTAACAGCATCGTGACTGATACGGCCCCTCCGGCCGTTCCCAACGAAGAAGAGGCAGCGCAGGAAAAAAAAGCGGAACGCGCCAGGCGCAGAGCCGCCGCCTTGAAAGCACTGGAACAATAGAAAATGACAAGACTACTTACTCAATTCACAAGACTCGCAAGCCGGGGATTTCTAATCGCCACACTGGGATTACTTCTATCATCAATTCTCGCGCCAGGACAGACCTCTAATCCCAAACCCATCACTAAGAATGGTTTGACGCGGGCGCTTCAGATTGGCGGTCTCTCGCAGAAAGAGTTGGTAGAACAAGTTACACATCGAGGCGTTGACTTCTCCATTAATCCTGAAATAGAAGCCGACCTCAGCCATGCGGGAGCCACTCCGGCATTGCTGCAAGCTGTCCGGGAAAATTACCGGCCGGCATCGGCGGGGACCACGGCCAGCCACGCGGATACGGATAGCGCGCTCGCCGCTTTGGACACTCCCGATCCTGCAAACTCTGCGCCGCACGCGTCACATGCAAACACGGAAACGGCGGGCGCAAAGCATCCGATGGCGCTGCGAGATGTTCATAAACTCTACATTGAAAAAATGCCCAATGGGCTTGACGGCTATCTGCGCGCCGCCATTTCGCACAAACTGGGGAGTTACTTCACGATTGTTCTAGAGCGCTCCGAAGCGGATGCCATCCTGCAAAATACCGGCAGCAGCTCGACGGGCACGGTAAGCATTGTCGATCCCGGCGGCAAACTTGTTCTGTGGTCTGGAAGCGCGGACGATAAAGAAAAGGCTTACCTCAATTTCCGCCACGGCGGCCAGCGCGAAGTGGCTGAAAAGCTGGCCGGACAACTTAGAAAATCTCTTGATTAATGTCTAGGTCGATACCTTTTCCGTGGATTCCGCTGACGGAATTGGTACTGTCCAACTTGGCCGGAAGTACCGGTAGTCACAACCATAACAACGGCACGGCACAACTAGCTTACTGAGTCCACGTTCAATGAAGCCACGGAAATGGGATCTACGGAAAGTGTGATTACCGCATTTGGGACAGGTACGAGAACGAATGCTAGGAAACCTCAATGGTGCTGCCTTTCTGGCGCGAGAGATTGACATTCAGGTTAGCGCAAACCCTAGTAAGTAGCAATTGCCAAGTTTAATTACGCACTTTAGCGGGGCGCGTTAGCGTAAGCCAGGTCTCTGACGCTCATCCGAATGCGGCCAGCGATACACTAGCCGCATGTTCACTGCCACCGCTGGCCTCACGTTGCCCAGCACCGTTACTGGTTCCTTTCCGCGCCCTCGCTGGTTTGATGTCAGCATGTGGGGCCGTCCGCTTGACACCTGCATGCTCGACATTCGTTTCCGCGAAAAGTTTCAAGATGCCCTCGCCGTCGTCATCAGCGACCAGGAACGCGCGGGACTGGATATTTTGACTCACGGCGACTTTCACCTCGACGAAGATTTAGCCGGCCGCTCCTGGCACCATTACCCGCTACAGCGCTGGGCCGGTTTTGAAGGCGACCATTTGCAACCTGAAGAAACCACCGCGCCCTGGCTCCACTATCCTCCGGGCACGCTACTCAACGAAATTTATACCGGCTGGCGTTGGCCCCACGTCGTGGATAAGATTGAGCACCGCCCGCTCGATTACCCGAAGCTGTGGCGTCTCGCGCAATCCAAATCCCCTAAGCCTGTCAAGTTCGGCACCTGCTGCTCGCAAGTGATGGCGCTGTTTCTGGATATTCATACGCCTAAATACAAAGACAAGCGCCAGGTGATTTGGGATATGGCCGAGGCTATGAATAAAGAGTTACTGGCCTTGCGCGATGCCGGCTGCCGCTGCATTCAAATTGAGGAGCCTACGTTTCACTTCATGGCCAATACGTACGGTAAAGATCACGATGAGGTTAAATTCATGATCGACGCGTTCAACCGCGAGGTGCAAGGGCTTGACGATGTGGAACTCTGGATTCACACCTGTTGGGGCAATCCCAACATGCAGCGCGTGATGGAAGACACTAGCTACGCCAATTCCATTGAAATTTATCTGGAGCGCTGCCGCGGAGACGTTTGGACGCTTGAAATGAAAGATCGCAATCAAAAGGATCTGGAATTATTTGAGCCGTTCAAGAACGATCTAAAGAAGAAGATCTGCGTGGGCGTTGTAAGCCATCGCACCTTGCAGGCCGACCGGCCGGAGGAAGTCGCTGCTGAAATTCGCAAGGCCCTGAAATATATTCCGCTGGAAAGCCTGATCGTTTCAAGCGACTGCGGCTTCGGACGCCAAGGCTGCAACCGCGATATTGCTTTCTATAAGGCCAGCGCCATCGCTCAAGGCTGCAACATTGTCCGCGCCGAATACGGACTGCCGGTTCATCACGTGCCAGCAACCGACCCTAAACTACAAATTGATGTGATTCCGGGACGCTGATTCCATTCATGCTCACGGACGAACAACTGGCCAATATTCGGTCGCGCTTTCCGATTCTCAGCAAAAGGACCTATCTCTATAACTGCTCGCAAGGGGCCATGAGCGATGCAGCCGAAGCGGGCATGCAGGCGTACCTGGAGAGTTGGCGTAGCTCCGGCGCTCCCTGGAACGATTGGGTTGAGATTTATGAGGCCATGCGCGCCGAATTCGCCAGTTTCATCAATGCTCATCCGGATGAGATCGCCATTCTCACCAGCGCTTCGGCCGGCATCAACGTTATCGCCAACGGCCTACAGTTCACGCAGCGGCCCAAAGTCGTCATGGGCGAATATGAGTTTCCGACGATGGGCCAGATTTGGCTCGCGCAACAGCCGCGCGGCGCGCGAGTCGAATTTCTCAAAGGCGTGAATGACGCGATTCCGCTGGAAGCTTACGAACAAGCCATCGACGAACGTACGGCCATCGTGCCGCTGACCCAAGTGTCATTTATCAATGGGTTTCGGTCTGATGTCGCCGCCGTTACACGCTTGGCTCATGAGAGGGGTGCGCCCGTTTTTCTAGATGGGTATCAGGATTGCGGCACTCGCCCCCTGGATGTGAAAGCCTTGGATGTTGATTTCTACGTGACCGGTGCACTCAAGTACTTGCTGGGGCCGCCCGGACTGGCGTTCCTCTACGTCAAACGTTCCGTCATCGAATCGCTCACGCCCACGCTCACCAGTTGGATGGCGCAGCGTGACGTGTTCGCTTTTCAAACGAAGAAACTGGATCCCGCCTCCGAAGCGCGGCGCTTTGAGGGAGGGTCGCCGCCTATTCCGAACATCTATGCGGCGCGCCCGGCGCTTCAACTTCTGGTCAACATCGGGATGCAGAACGTCGCCGCGCAGATCGCGCAATTGACCCGTTCGTTTTTGCAGGGAACCCGCGCTCTCGGGATTGCCTCAAAGACTCCCGATACCAGCGTGGGTCCCTTGGTGGTACTTCGCTCTACCGATTCGTCGGCTTTGGTCAACAAACTCGCCGGGCGCGGAATTGACGTCTCCGCGCGGCTGGACGGCGTACGATTTTCTTTTCACGTCTATAACAACTTTGCCGATGTGAACGCGGCGCTTTCGGTGCTGGAAGAAAATCTTCACTTACTGAGCCGCGCATGATCGAGGAACGGGAGAAACTCTCCCGCCAACTGAGCGCCCCGCAACTGGCCATGATCGCCATCGGCGGGGCCATTGGAACCGGCCTGTTTCTTGGCAGCGCGCTGGCTGTTCACACCGCTGGGCCAGGAGTCATACTGACTTATCTGCTAGGAGCTGGCATTGCGTTGCTTCTGGTCCGCGCATTGGGCGAAATGGCGGTTGCCCATCCCACTGCCGGATCTTTTGGAGTCTATGCCGAAACTTATCTCAATAGCTGGGCGGGCTTCACCGTACGTTATACCTATTGGGCCGGCCAGTGTGTCGCGATTGGCGGCGAGGCCACGGCCATCGCCATCTATTGCCAATGGTGGTTTCCGCATACGCCGCAGTGGATTTGGATTCTGGCCTTCACTATCGGCTTACTTTATGTCAACGCTCGCAGCGTGGGCAGCTTCGGGGGTTTTGAATATTGGTTCGCCATGATCAAGGTGATCGCCATTATCTTGTTCATCGTCATGGGCGCGGCGCTCATTCTCGGCGTGGGTCCGCGGCCGGCCATCGGATTCTCAAACCTCACTGCCAGCGGCGGATTTATCGCCAACGGTTGGCGCGGCGTTTGGATGGCCATCGTTTTCGTCATCTTTAGCTACATCGGCACTGAAGTTATCGCCGTCACGGCCGGAGAGGCAAAGAATCCGGAAATTGCATTGCCGCGTGCGGTCCGCAGCATGGCCGCGCGCTTGATCCTGTTTTATCTCGGCGCGATTTTTGTTCTGATTACCATCGTGCCTTGGACCCAAGTGCAACCCGGCGCCGGCGTCACGGCGAGCCCGTTTGTCCGGGTCTTCGAGTTGGTTGGAATTCACGCCGCGGCGCATATCGTTAATTTTGTGGTCATCACGGCGGCTGCTTCCAGCATGAATTGTAATCTCTACCTGGTCAGCCGCATGATGTTTTCGTTGTCCCGCGGCGGTTATGCTCCAGAATCTTGGGGACGCGTCTCGTCCAGGGGAACGCCCGTCCGCGCATTGTTGGTTTCCGCCGCCGGACTCGGCCTGGCTTTGTTGACATCGCTGCTCTATCCGGAAAGCGCCTTTGTCTACTTATTCGGTATTTCGCTCTTCGGCGGCCTTTATGCGTGGCTGATCATCTTTGTGACGCACATCGTCTTCCGCAATCGCGGTCAGCGTTCTATCTCGGCTTCGTCTTTAGGCGCGGTATCCATTGCCGCCATCTTACTGACCACCTGGTGGGTGGAAGGCATGCGCATCACGCTGATTGCCGGGCTCTCCTGGCTGGCGCTTCTTTCGGTTGCTTATTGGTTTGCGGAGAGGAGACGCTCGAGTAAACTAATCTGATGCCCAGCCTGAGCGAGCTTTGGGAGGAACACACCGCCCATGAATTCAACACGCGCGATACCGCGGCCACTCTGGAAACGATGGTGGAAGACGCCTACGTCAATCATGTCCCAGTGATGACCGGCGGCTACGGCAAAGCAGAATTGGCGGCATTCTATTCCACCGATTTCATTCCCAGAATGCCGCCCGACACCGCTCTGAAGCCCGTTTCCCGTACGATCGGCGCGAATCAGTTAGTGGACGAGATCATCTTCTCCTTCACCCACACGGAAGAAATGCCGTGGATGTTACCCGGAGTCCCGCCCACTCACAAATACGTAGAGATCCCGCTAGTCGTCATCGTTCGCTTTCGCGATGGCAAGCTTGCGCACGAACACATCTATTGGGATCAAGCCTCGGTTCTAAAACAAATCGGCCTGATTACCGACCCGTCGCTACCGGTCTTCGGCGCCGAGACCGCCAAGAAAGTCGTCGCGGGCGCTACTGCTTCAGGGACGCCATATCAATCACAAAGCGATATTTAACGTCGCCTTTTAACAGGCGGTCATAGGCTGTATTGACGTCCTGAATGCCGATCATCTCCACGTCGCTCACGATGCCATGTTCAGCGCAGAAATCCAACATCTCCTGGGTTTCCGCGATACCGCCGATGGCGGAACCGGCAAACTGCCGCCTAGGCAATAACAGATTGAAGGCCGCAACCGGCAGAGGTTTTTCCGGCGCGCCGACCAGGGTGAGAGTCCCGTCTAACTTGAGCAGAGTCAAATAGGCGTTGATGTCGTGGTCGGCCGATACCGCATCCAGAATGAAGTCAAAGCTGCCGGCATGCTTTTGCATCTGGTCCGCATCTTTGGATACGACCACTTCATCCGCGCCCAAACGCCGTGCATCCGCGGTCTTGCCGGGGGAAGTGGTGAAGAGAACCACGTGTGCTCCCAGGGCGTGAGCGAATTTCACTCCCATATGACCGAGTCCGCCCAGTCCCACGATGCCGACTTTCTGACCGGGGCCTACCTTCCAGTGGCGCAGCGGCGAATAGGTGGTGATGCCCGCGCACAGCAACGGAGCGGCTGCTGCAAGATTCAACTTCTCCGATACTTTCAATACGAATGCTTCATCCACCACGATGTTTTCGGAATAGCCGCCATAGGTGACGCCGCCGGTGTGTTTATCGGCTCCGTTATACGTGAAGGTGGGAAACTGCAGGCAATATTGCTCCAGGCCGCGCTGGCAATTCGCACAGGAGCGGCAGGAATCCACCATGCAGCCCACGGCCGCGATGTCGCCTTCTTTGAACTTCTTTACATTTTTGCCAACCTTGAGGACGCAGCCTACAATTTCGTGGCCGGGCACCACTGGATAGATCGTGTTGCCCCATTCGTTGCGCGCCTGATGCAGATCGGAATGGCAGACGCCGCAATAGAGGATATCGATCACCACGTCATCGGCAGCCGGATCGCGCCGCTGAATGGTATGAGGGGCCAGCGCGGACGTAGCCGTTTGCGCGGCGTAGGCCCTAGTGCTTACTGACTGCGCTGACACCGAGGAGGAACGAGGGATGGTTTGTGTAGACATATTCAAGTTGCGGGCCAGACGCCCTATATCCATAAAACTCCATTACCAGCCCGCTCACAAGGCCAAAACGTCCACATTCATTGCCTAATTCTGCTTTTGTCAGGACAATGGAGCTATGCGCGATATTCAAGCAAGCAACCGGCGCATGACGGAATTGTTAAATTCCTTGGCAACGGGCGAGGGCACGCGGCCCACAATTCTGGACGGCGTTAATCTGATGCGCGCCAGCCGTCCCCTGCCCCGCATGCCCGTGCTCTATGAACCCAGCATCGTCATCTTAGGTCAAGGGCGAAAGCGCGGTCATCTGGGCGGCCAGGTTTACACTTATGATCCGCATAATTACCTTGTGCTCTCGGCGCCCATGCCTTTTGAATGCGAGACGGAGGTTGGTCCCGATGGGCCGCTGCTTGGCATGTCCATTCGTATCGACCTTGCGGTGCTGGGCGAATTGATGATGAAAATGGACCGCAAGCCGTTGGCGGACGGGGACAACGAGACGCACTGCATGTACGCCACGCCTTTGGATCTTGCGCTCAGCGAAGCGGCCGTACGGCTGCTCGAATCGCTGGCTTCGCCCGTGGACGCCCAGGTGCTTGGTCCGCAAATCGTGCGGGAGATCACTTACCGCGTGCTTTGCGGAAGACATGGCGATTCGCTTCGCGCGCTGATCGCCATGAATGGACATCTCAGTCAAATTCAACGCGCGCTGGAGCGTATGCATGCTCATTATTCCGAAGCGCTCGACGTAGGGAGCCTGGCGAGCGATGCGGGTATGAGCGTTTCGGCCTTTCATCATCATTTCAAGACCGTGACCGCCACATCGCCGCTGCAATACCTGAAAACCATTCGCCTGCATAAAGCAAGAATGCTGATGGTGCAAGACGGCATCGGCGCGGGAACGGCGGCGGACAGCGTGGGGTATGAGAGCACTTCGCAA
>DASXGT010000049.1:0-7926 GCA_036488895.1 Bryobacteraceae bacterium
TGAGAGTTCCGCTATATTATGCGGAACTCAATAGAGAAAATCTAATGGAGTATTGGGTTAGATAGCGGCTTCGTCAAGCAACTCTACGCTTTCGCCTCGGCATTCGCCCGGTTATACAGCGCTTTCATATAAGCGAATCCATACGACTGTTCCGCGTAATGGTCGCCCACCAATTTCGGGGTGTGATCCAGAATCACAATTCCGTCAAAGTTCACATCCCGCAGCGCCTTCATGATTTTGTACATATCGTAATAGCCGTTATCCATGAACGTTTCGACAAATTTTGGAAGCGGCGAGCTCACATTGCGGAAATGGATTTTCCAAATCTTCTCCGGACCGAAGTACCGGATCATCTCCTCCGGATCTTTATGCGTCAGCCGGCGGCCACCTTCGAGCCATGTTCCACAGCACAGGCAAATACCGACGTTGGGGCTGTTGGCGATTTCCATGGCGCGCTTGTAGCCCTCGAAGTTGCCAAAAATACAGCGCGGCACACCGGCCAACACGGGCTCCGGCGGATCGTCGGGATGGATGCCGATACGGACGTTATTTTCCTCCGCCACGGGAGCAACCTGCTTAATGAAATAGGTATAGTTCTCCCAAATTTCCTCCTTCGAAAACTCGCGCCCATGGGAAAGCGGCTCGTGATATTCCTTACCATCCCAAATTCCCACTTTCTTGGGGCTGGCCATATCAAAGACCCGGGCGGAGGCGCCGCGTATGGATTCCCGGCCGCTATTCCAAATGCCGTTGCCCATGTGCGCGTAAGTGGTGTAGTAGATACCGGCCTTGCCCAGGTTACGAATGTATTGCTTATACTCTTCGATTTTCTTGTCGCGCCCAGGCAGGTTCAGCGTGACCTCCGGCATATTGTGAACGCTCATGTTGCCTATGTTCCAAACCATAATGCCGGCGTCGGCATAGCGCTTCTTGATCTGCAGGAAACCTTCAGCGGTCCGCAAGTCCGGCGTCGAACCCACGCTGACATATTTCGCGTCTATCTCCTTAAGAAAAAGCAACTCGTCGTCCGTAGGCTTGGCGGAAGTTTGCGCGCATAGCTTAATGCCCGGCTCATTTTTATGCACACTCGCCGGCGCACTCGACGCGGAAGACAGCAACGCAGCCGCTCCTAGTCCCGCCCGCAAGCCCAGCGTCCCGCCCAGCGCGAGCTTGCCGAACTCTCTCCGGTCAGGACCTGATTTGTTCTCATTCATAGCTTCTCTTTTATCAAAACGTTATCCGTCAGCCTGCCTCGCGGTGAAAACAGGCCGCGGTATCCGGTCTCTGAATCTCTTGTTGAAGATCTTAAATGCCACGCCACCGGACCCCGCGCCCCGAAATAGTTGCATAAATCAGACGCATCAAACATACCGGACGCTAGAAAATAACTTCAAAATCGAATCGATAACGCCGTTTATAGTTTCCGAAAAATGTGCCATACCGCGGATCGGCAATATTGCTGTGTACCAGCAGCGGATTGAAATGATTCGTGAGATTAAAGCCCGCCAGCGACAAGCGCAGCGTGTACTTTGGATTCACTTTAAAATCCTTCACCAGCCGCGCATCGGCGGAAAAGAAGTTACGGAACCGGGTCTCGCCGCTATAGGGGATTCCTACATAATTCTGCCCGGCATCATATGTCGCGTACGAAAATCCGTTGCGGTATTCCACAATCGGCATGACCGTCAAACCCCACACGTGGGGATTCACGCGGCCCCACACCAAGAACCGGTTCGGCAGGTCACCCGGCAAATTGGAATAGGTAATTGGCCGGACCACCGGCGTTGGAAAATTGCCAATAAAGTTGTCGAAATCGCTGAGGGTTCCGCGATCGCGGCTGTGGACGTACGACAGCATTAATTGTTCGTTAGTTTTCCACGTTACTTTGGCAGTGAACTCCAATTGCCGGTAATGCGAGCTGCCATCGCCGTTCAACAAGATTTCATTGGTGGTCCCCGAGAGTTGGGGCTCTACGGAAATCAGGCCCACTGAGCGGTTATCCAGATAAACAGCCCGGAGGCGAAGCATCCGCGATACCGTGTGCTCAATCTGAGCGTTGTACGTTGTGCCGCGCGGAGAGAATGCGCCGGCCACCTGCTGACCACGGATAAAGAAAGATCTCGGCCCCGTCACGCTTCCGATTACGTTCTCAAATACAAGCGGCACACCCAGGATGCTGCCGTCCGGCGCATAATTTGTAATCGTTCTGGCCGGATAGCGGCTGAACGCATAAACATCCAGCGGAATGTGGTCGTAAAATTCGCCCCAACCGAAACGAACCACCGTGCGCTCATTCGCAAAAGGACTCCAGGCGAACCCGGCTCTTGGCGCAATCCGGAGACTTGAAGCCAGCCGCTGATGCTCAACGCGCGCGCCATAATCAAACGAAATTCTCGGATTGACAGTCCAATGGTCTTGCACATAGGCAGTAGCTTCGGAATCGTTGCGCGAATAAACACCCGGATCGGAAAAGGTAATGCGCTGCAACTCCTGGCCGACCGTGTTCAGTATGTTCACCGGGTGATAAGAGAATCGCCCATCGCTGCCAGAGAAAGTAAGGGAACTCCCGATTCTAGTCTGATGGGTTCCGGCGAACTTCTGTAGTTTTGGCGTCCAATTTTCCAGCCATTCCTCGCGGCGCGCATCGCGCTTTTGAACGCCGAAGAAATTGCCTTCGTTTCCCGTTGGCGTCAAGACCATATCCTGGCTGCCCTGCGCACCCACATAAGCGTTGAAGCGCTGCACGGAGATGGAACTATCTAGCGTTCCATTAAAAATTCCGAAGTGATGCGTGAGCGTTCCGACATAACTCTGTTGCGCGTAACTGGGCGTGACCGGTTGCGGGTTGAAGTAATCCGGGTTGACGAAATTCGTATGCTGCGGGCTGATATGCGCGGTGCCGGTCAGGATTTGATTCGGCGAAAGGATATAGTCCAATTGAGTAAATGAATTGATGGATTCCTTCTTCGATTCGTTGAACGGAAAGCCCAAGGTGCGGCTGGGCACTTTATCGATAACGTACACGAAGGCGGAATTAAAATAGAGCCGGTTCTTAATGAGCGGGCCGCCCAACACAAACCGTGGCGTCTCGTTCTGAATCCCGCGCATGTGATAACTTCTGATCCGGAAATCCGGAAACGGATCATTGAGGTCGGCGTGCCACTTATCGCCGCCGCGTTTCGTTTCTACCGCCACGACCGTCTGCGTAAAACGCCCGTACTGCGCCAAAAAGGGAACGTTCAGGACATTCGCCGTCTCAATGGCATCCAACGGCACCGTTTGACCGAATTTTCCCGTCGCGGGATCAGTCACGTCGCTCTGGTTCACTACGAAAGCGCTGCGCTGCTCACCGGCGCCGTCCAACAGCAGTTCTCCTTGCGGCGTACGCACAACTCCGGGCACCAAAGGAAGCGTGTCCGCCACCGTAGCTGGATTGGTGGGGAGAGTTTTCACGTCCTCGGGACGCAGTTCATTGTTCTCCGAAGCGCTTTGCTCTACGTGCGGCGTCGAGTCAGTGACCTCGGTGCTGGCGCGCACGATCTTGGGGGACAGGGCTATCGATTTTTCAATGATCGTCTCGCCGGCGGTTTGAATAGAAATACTGCCATCTTCGAACCCTGCTTTGGTGACGGTCGCGGTCCAGGAACCGCACGGGACGTTGGCAAAATCCGCGACACCCTCCGTGCGGGTCGTGAACTCGCCAATTTCCTTTGCAGGCGAGCCTAATCGCACGCGCGCCTGAAAAACCGGGCCTTCCAACGTATCTTTTACATAGATACGCACTTCCCCAGAATGGCAATCCTGCGCCGGCAGCACGCTCGCGCACCCAAACGCCAAGACAGCGCACACTGCTCCCGGTAAACCAAGCACGCCAGCCCCCCGACCAGTCATCGCCGCCCCAATTGGTAAGCAGAACACCTTTTAACCGGATGCGCAAGTCTCCACTGGGGTTATTCGGTTTTCGCCGCGAAACGTTTGAAAAAGCTATTCGGCTCCCAAGCCGGCCGTTGCGGGGCATTGGCCACCCGCACCGCCAGATTCAATAAAATGTCATTGAACTGCGCCGCTGCCGGGCGATCTACTGGTTGGTTCAAGTCATCGGACACGCCGTGATAGCGCTCCGTGTACCAGGCGTTGAAAATCTTCTCTTCGGGACCACCCGGAATATAACCGAATTTGAACGCCAGCGACGGAACGCCTTTCTTGATGAAACTGTATTGATCGCTGCGGATGAACCGGTTGCGGTTCGGCTCTTTATCCGCCTGCACCTTAACGCCAGCCGCCTCAGCCACGGCGTGCACATCCGCGCCCAGCGTCGATTCATTCAGCCCTTGCACCTCCAGCCACTTCAACGGGAACAGCGGCAAGAACATATCCATGTTCAAGTCGGCCACAATCGTGCCCTGCAAGCTGGGATGCTCCGCAAAGAAGCCGGACCCCACTTCGCCTTTTTCCTCGCCAGTCACGGCCAGGAAAATAATGGAACGAGCAGTTTCCGTTTTCCGCGCGGCCAACGTTTTCGCAATTTCAATCACGGACGCAACGCCCGAAGCATCATCCATCGCGCCGTTGTAAATACCATCGCCGTTCACCGGCTTGCCTTCGCCTAAATGATCCAGATGCGCCGAAACTACCACATACTCGTTCTTTAGCTTTAGCTTTGGATCGGTTCCAGGCCGCAGCCCAATCACGTTCTTCGAATGAACCGGCTTGCGCGAAGTCAATACCACCGCTGAAATGGAAGACTGCAACGCGAAATGCGGCAGCGGCTTTTGGTGATTGGCCGCATCCAAAATTTCCGCGAAGGTGTGTCCGGACCCGGCCAGCAGATCGTCCGCTTTGTCCGGATTCCAGGAAGCGTTAAATTTCAATCCGGCGTTCGCCTTGGAGTTTGCCAAGGCCATGCGAGGCCGCCCGTAGCTCAAGGATTGCCGCGCCCAAGGAATTTCCATGCTCTTCGGATTCGCGATAGAAATAGTGCCCACCGCACCCGCCGCCCGCAAAGCCTTCCAGCGCTCTTCGCCAGACGAATAATGCGAGCGAAGATTGCCGTCAATCGCGTTAGGTCCTCCGGTCAAGAAAGCCACAATCGCGCCCTTCACCGGCAAGCCCTGCAAATCGTCATGGTGCGCCTCCGGTATCACCAATCCGTACCCGGCAAAGACCACTGGGGCTTTGATTGTTGGGGCCGATTCAGCGGAGTAACCCAGTTGCGCTTCGCCGGGAATATCAAGCGGTGTCGTTTTTCCATCGCGCACCAGCGCCAAGCTGGATTTAGCGGCATCAAGGGAAGTCTCGTTAAATTCGACCGGCTGAAAATAATTCCCAACACCCGCGGGCTTCAAACCGGCACGCTCGAACTGACCGGCTACATAGGTAGCGGCTTTGTCGAAACCCGGGGAGCCCACGTTGCGGCCCTGCAGACCGTCGCTTGCGAGATACTCGACATTCTTCCACCAGGCATTCCCGGCGGCGTCCCAGTTGGTGGCCGCGGCCGCAGCCAGGGCCAGTAAGGCAAACGTAATTGCAGCGCGCATGAGAGTCAGTTTAGCGGAGTATTTCCAAATGCGAAGCCCACTCATCGCCGCAGATTTTGATGAGTATCAGTCTCCCGGCGCCGAATGCGGCGTCCTGTAGAATGTCGCTTACGCAACGCCGCTTATTTCTAAAAACCGCCGCCGGCTTAACCGGAACTGCTCTTTCCGGCCAACGAGTTCCCTGGTCTTCCGGAAGCGAGACGCCGCACCTCAAAGCACCGGCGAATGCCACGGACTGCCACCATCACATTTACGATTCGCGTTTTCCCATGAACCCGGCGGTCCAGTCGCATCCCGGAGACGCAACCGTGGCGGACTATCGCTTGTTTCAAAGACGCATTGGAACTATGCGCAACATTGTGGTGCTGCCCTCGCCTTACGGCGTGGATAACCGCTGCCTGCTGGATGCGCTCAGCCAGTTCGGCGTCAGGGCGCGCGGCATTGCGGTGGTGCATCCGGATGTATCAGATAGCGACTTGAAGCTGTTCGATCAGGCGGGCGTACGCGGCCTTCGCTTTACCCTGGCGCCGCGCAGCATGACATCGATTGAGATGGTGGAACCCCTGGCCAAACGAGCCGCCGCGCTCGGATGGCACATCCAAATCAATGGGGTGGCGGATCGAATCCTGGCCGCCATGCCGGTGTTCAGCCGCCTCCCGGTCCCGGTGGTCTTCGATCATCTGGCGCATGCGCCGTCGGCCAAAAGTCCGCTGTTCGCTGCCGTCGCAAAGCTGCTGCAAAGCGGTAAAGCGTGGGTGAAGCTCTCCGGCGCCTACGTTGATACAAAGGTCGGACCGCCGACTTATGCAGACACTTCGGCCGTCGCCAAGGCATTTGTCAAGGAAGCGCCGCAACGGTTGGTGTGGGGAAGCGATTGGCCGCATCCTTCTGAAAAAAATAAGCCTGACGACGCGCTGTTATTTGACCTGCTGGCACAATGGGCGCCGCGGGAATCCATCCGCGCGCATATTCTGGTTCATAATCCGGCCAAACTCTACGGTTTCGCGTAAAAATTCAAGGCACGGGCTATTCGGGAATTGTGGTGGCTGTCCCAGATTAGATACACAGATTAGATACAAACACCACTCACTGGTGGGTACAACCAGGCGTACGTAGCGTGTTTTGTTACGTCGAAATTGGTCTGACCAGTAACCAAAACCGTTAGAAATGCAGTCCTTTCATTGCACTTTCACAGCAGACTGAGGGGACCAAGTTAGGGTGAGTCGTCTTTCGCGGCTATCCATCGTCGCTTTCTTAATGTCGCTGGGCGGCTCGTCGTTCGCCCAGACACCTCCGCCACCCGTGCGTAAAGCGGTACCGCCTCCCATTCAGCCCAAGCCGGAAGAATTGGACCAGGTCAAAACCAAGACCGTTGCGCTCGAAAAAGCAGTGCAAGAGTTGAAAGCTAAGCACGCCGATCCGGATCTAACGGGTGACGTGGAAGTCTACGCGAAAGCGGGCCGCATTTTACTGGAATTTCCAGACCAGTTTTTTACCCAGAACGGAATAGACCACGCGTTAGCCGTATTAGATACGGGCGCCGAACGCGCCAAAGAATTAGCGACCGGCAAGCCGTCTTGGACCACCACTAAGAAACAAATCCACGCCTACTATTCGGCCATGGACGGCTCCATTCAACCCTACGGCATCACTTTGCCCGCTAATTACGATGCGTCCAAACCCACGCGGCTCTACGTCTGGCTGCATGGCCGCCAGAATCAAACCACGGAATCTGAATTTCTCACGGCTTTCCCCAAGGCCGGACCCGGCAAGGTCCCGGTAGCGGACAACGGACAAATTCAACTGGACGTTTTCGGCCGCATCAACAGCGCCGGCTGGCATTGGGCGGGCGAAGCGGACATTTTCGAAGCCATTGCGGCCGTTCAAAAGCGCTTCAAGATCGATGACAAACGCATCCTGCTGCGGGGATTTTCCATGGGCGGAGAAGGCGGATGGCATATTGCACTGCACTATCCGGACCGGTTCGTCGCGGCCGAGATCGGCGCTGGCACTATTTCCCGCCGAGCCGAAATCCCTGGCCTGCAGCCTTATCAATACGCCACACTGCACATTTGGGAAAACATGTCCGAATGGGCGCTGAACATCTTCAACTTGCCGACCGCTGGGCATGACGGCGACACCGACACGCAAGTCTGCTGCCTCCCCCCGCCGCCGGCGGGAACGCCCACTCGCGGCCAACTCACTTCCTCTTTGCATGCGCGCGCTCAACTCGAGAAGGAAGGCTTCCCCTCTGTTGGAGATCCCGATTTTCTGCATTCCCAAGGCACCCCGGGCATTTTCTTGATTTCGCAGCAAACCGGCCACGGCACCAGCCCGCTGGTGCGGGAGCGACTCGATTCCTTTTTGAAAGAGTGGGGCGACAAAGGCC
>DASXGT010000086.1:0-11763 GCA_036488895.1 Bryobacteraceae bacterium
CACACGATCACGATCTAGATTTAGACACCGATGCCGACGCCGATGCTGAATCCCCGCAGCATTAAGCAGTACTAGAACAAATACTGTTTCTTAGTAACCCCTCATCCGCCAGCCGGACAATTCCGTATATGGGGTGAAGGCAGCGATAAAGCATTTCCGCGAGGCTTCTCGAGGAAATTAAATCGCTGTTTCTGGCGTATGGCTTGGCGGCCAATGCCACGTCCGGCGGATTCCCGAATGGCTTTAACGGTAATTTGTACACGTCTACTGTCTCGGCGTAGCGGAAGGCTTTTTTCTTTGCAAACGGCCGCCGCGGCACCCGTTTTTGGATGTTCTTCAAAAACGAGTGTCCCCGGCGGCTTCTTTTTCCTATATGCTAGATGGAGAGACCGATATGATCGAAGGACTACTTAGACCGCAACACCTGCTCATTATTCTCCTCGTGGCCGTGGTTTTTTTCGGCGGGAAGAAATTGCCGGAACTTGGAAAAGGCCTGGGCGAGGGCATTAAGAGCTTCAAAGACAGCCTGAAGAGCATCAATAGCGATTCGGACAAACCCGTCGCCTCATCCGAACCGGTGGACAAAAAAGTCTAGCTCTTTCTGAGGATTTTGGGGGCTTGTTGAGCGGACGCTCCTTAGCGTCCGTCCAAACCTTGTTCGGACTCAGTACCTGAATGGGCCATCTTATAGTGGACTATTTCGTAGCCGAGATAGTAGGCATTTTCCCGCCAGATATAGTTCCGCGCTTCGAGGACAATCCGGCGAGTCAGGCGCGTAGCTTTATTACCGGGCCGCGCGGGAGCAGGCGAATCGGGAGCGGCTGGCTGGTTCGAACAAGTTTGTAGAGCCAACACTTCCACGGCTCCATCGGTTGCCACGGTGCTTTCGGGGTTGGCCGTAAAATCAGGCCGGTTTACCCAGGCCGCACTCTCCGAACAGCCAACAAACACCAGATCCGTCGCGACCTTGGTTCGTTCGGTATCGATATGGGCATCGATCTTGTGCGTGAACTTGGCCGAGCGTACTTTAAATCCAATGCCGCTGTCGTGCGTTGCCGCGCCGAGCCAGATGTCTTCCCCATCCACCGCGCTCGCATGCCAGATGCGGATGTGATGCCGCTTGGCGAGGCTATCGAACGATTTCTCAAACACCATAGCGGGCGTCGAGCCCTGGTAGAGCAGGGTGGAAACCGGGGCTGAAGGATAGAGCGTCATGGCGTTATAAGAACCCCACATGTGAGAAAAATTCCGGTAGGTGTTTGGATCGGCCTGAGTCCAACCAGCCGTCCGGAAAGCATTTTCCACTTGTTCCCGTGATCCGACAAAGGCCACGTTGATCACGTCGGCGGCGGTATTCCCATTCCGCTTTTCCACCGCATAAGGAGCGTTTTCGACCCAAGCGGACAACGCCGGAGAAGGGCGGTAATTGGCCGGCGGCGGCGCTGGATTTTCAGCCGCGTTGGCGAGGTCGGACGGTGTCACGGTTACGGCAAGCAGCATGTCAGCGCCCGGCGGAAGGTGGATTTCCGGCTCCGGGAACTTGAGCAGCGCACAGCGTAATCCCAACAGGCCCACCGCGCCGATGGGACCCAGGGCAAATTTGGCGTAAATTTGATTGGCGGCTCCGGTCAGCCCGATCAAGGAGCGCGAAAATTGGTCCACGGACGGCACGCCCCATACACCAAAAATAAAGTTATTCGGGTTGCTGGCCGCGATGATGCCCCGGATCTCACCCTTGCTGGTCACCCGTTCGAGGGCGTTGTCGATGGAAAGCAGTTTGGCGTCCAGCGGATAAACGCGGCCGTTGGGCGCGGTGTATTCATCAAAGGCGAGCGTCAGTCCGGCCCGGTCGCGCCAAAAGCCCAAGCCCACGGACTTGGCTTTGACCACGTGGCCGGAAACGATGGAGCCCATCGGGATCAGCACTTGACCATTGATTTCAAAAGAGCGGATCACCACGCACTGGAAGCGCGTCCCGGCGCGCGAAGAGTAACTGGTCAGGTGTGTTTGCAGCCGGACTTCCAAGTTCAGAATGGGCTGGCTTGGAGCAGCGATAGACGAGCTTGCGGCCAGCCGGTTGGGCGGCATGCAAAAGCTTACTGAGGACGTTGCGGCAAAAAGCCAGACGCACAAAGCGCCGGACACGTATTCCTTTTTAAACAAGCTCCAACCTTTGCAAGGGGTGTCAACCCCGATGCTACCAAACTTCAGTGTGCTAATTGATACTGATTAGAAAACCTTCATCAATTGTCCGAGGGCGGAATGGCTGTTGACCGAACAGTCTCCGTTTAGATATATATTGATTTATATAGAATGGCTTCAGACAAAGCAATTAAACCGGATGACTTCCTCCCGCTGAAACCGAATTGGTTCCATGTGCTGCTTTCGCTTGCCGATCAGGAACAACACGGCTATGGAATCATGCAAGAAGTTCTGGAGCGCACGAGCGGAAAGGTTCGCCTTTGGCCCGCGACGCTCTACGGGACGTTGAAGCGCTTGATTGAGGAGGGCCTCATTGCCGAATCCGGGGAACGGCCGGCCGCGGAATTGGATGATGCGCGGCGGCGGTATTACCAACTGACGCCGCTGGGCCGGCAGGTGCTTGCGGGCGAGAGCGAACGGTTGGAAGACCTGGTTCGTATTCTGCAGGCCAAGCGCGGCGTGCGGGAACAAAAGGCATAGTAGGCATTTCGAAAAAAGCTTGCGTTAAAACTATTGTCGTAGTAGTATTGCGAACGATGATAGTAAATTGCCATGGCGCTGCCTAAATTAACGAAACTGGAACTGCAAATCATGGAAGCGCTCTGGAATTCCGGCGCGCTGGCCATTCGAGAGATTCAAGAAACATTCCCGGAAAGCGACCGGCCCGCTTACACAACCATTCAAACTACGGTCTACCGTTTGGAAGCGAAGAAGGCGCTGCAGCGCACGCGGAAGATCAGCAATGCGCATATTTTCGAAGCGCTAATTCCGCGCCAAGCCGCGCAAAACAGGCTGATCGATGAATTGCTGGGATTGTTCGGAGGCCGGGTTCAGCCGGTGATGTCGCACCTGATCGAATCAGGCAAGCTGACGCTTGATGATGTGCAGGAGGCGGAGAAGACGCTGCGAAGGCTGGCGAAAAAGGATAAGCCGTAGTGATGCCGGCGTGGAACCATCTTTGGCAATCGACGGTTTTTGCCGTTGGGGCGGGTTTACTGACCTTGCTGCTGAAGAAGAATCGGGCTAGAACGCGCTATTGGCTTTGGCTGGCGGCGTCTTTGAAATTTCTGGTTCCCTTTGCTTTGTTGATTAGCATGGGCAGCCACATCGAATGGCGAACAGGGCGCGCTGCCACAGCATCGTTTCTAGAGGAGCAGGCAAGCCCGCCGTCGGATGTGGTTCCGACTGGAACGCCGCATCGGCCTGTTGGGACGCCCGCGTCCACGAGTTCCCTCGAGGCTGTTTTGTTTTCGATATGGCTTTGCGGGTCTATCGCGGTGCTGGTCTTCTATGCAAGCCGCTGGCGACGCGTCCAGTTGGCCAAGCGACAGTCCTCGCCTTTGGAGTTGCCGGGGCCGATGAAAGTGATGTCGGCGGCCACCTTGCTGGAACCGGCGGTGTTCGGCATCCTGCGGCCGGTGCTGCTTTTACCGCAAAGCGTTGCGCAGCGACTTACTCCCGAACAATTGAGAGCCATCTTTGCGCATGAACTTTGCCATGCCCGGTGCCGTGACAATCTGGCGGCGGCGCTGCACATGCTGGTAGAGGCGATTTTCTGGTTCCATCCGCTGGTTTGGTGGCTGGGCGCAAGGTTAGTGGAAGAGCGGGAGCGCGCGTGCGATGAAGCCGTGGTGCAATCGGGCCACGCCCCGGAAGTCTACGCCGAAGGAATTCTGGAGGTTTGCAAACTGTATCTGGCATCGCCCGTAGCTTGTGCGGCCGGCGTGAGTGGCGCAAATCTGAATCAGCGCATCCAAAGTATTCTGACCGCGCGCGTTGGCGGTAAATTGACTCGCGGCAAGAAATTGCTGTTGGCTGCCGCGGGAATGTTGGCTATCGCCACACCCATGGTGGTCGGCCTTGCGAATGCGCCTCTGAAGATTGACCAGTCCCGGCAATCTTACAAAGTGGTATCGATCAAACACGCCATTCGCAGTGGCAGTGGCAGGCCCAGCACAAAGAGTTTACCTCGAGAATTCGTCATGAATACACCTCTGTTCAATCTCATCGGAGCGGTGTATTATCTCCACGCTTTTCAAGTCTTGGGAGGGCCGCCCTGGATCAATTCCACCCGCTTTGATATCACTGCAAAGGCGGAAGACATTTCGCCGCTAGAACAGATGATCTCGCTCCGTAAGGTTGTACTCCGCACTGTTCTCAAAGACCGCTTTCGCTTGCAATTCCATCGCGAGATGAAAGAGTTTCCGGTCTATATACTGACCGTGGCGGAGAGCGGGTCCAAACTGCGGCGGTCAAACGACCGAAATATCTCGGCCAAGATGGGACTGAACATGTTCTTAAATCACACTCTGGATGCGACCGGAATTAGCGTAGCGCAAATGCCGGGTGACAAGGTAGGTCTCACAAGTATCCTCTCGGATATATTGGTCCGCCTGGGCACAGACGGGGCCGTGATTGACAAGACCGGTTTGACTGGATTGTTCGATTTTCACTTGGAGTGGAACTCCGCGCCTTCCTCCGATCCGGACAGACCGTCACTTTTTACGGCGGTGCAGCAGCAACTCGGTCTAAAGCTCACGCCAGGCAGAGCGCCCGTCGAGGTACTGGTCGTCGATCATGCCGAAGACCCGACGCTAAATCACTCTTAATCGGCGTCGCATGAAAAGACTCACCACTACATCGGCTACGAGCGCGATCGCGCTGCTGCTCACTCTCGTGATTTCGTGCCTGTCGGTCCCGAAGTGTATTGCGTTCGCGCAACAATCAGAACGCCCATCCTTCGAAGTAAACTCCGTCAAACCCGGCGATCCCAATAATCCCCACGGAGGGATGGGAAATGGAGAAACCGGAAGATTTAAAGCTACTAACGTGCCACTACAAATGTTGCTCCTCTACGCCTATGAGGTGCAAAAGCAACAGGTCTCGGGAGCCCCGAATTGGATTAGTTCTGAAAGGTTCACTATTGAGGCGAAGGCTTACAGTGAGAGACCTAATGAGCGTTTCGACCGCAGCACAATACGATTGATGATCCAATCGTTGCTGGCGGATCGGTTCAAGCTGGTAGTACACCGATCCACTCGTGACGAGAAAGTGTACGAGCTTTCGGTTAAGAAGGGCGGTTCTAGCATGAAAGAGGCGGAAGGGCCGTCCAAAGATGGACGGATGGGTTTATGGGTAGAAAAAGGAGACGAGATTACCGGTGTGGGTTCAGCTATGCCTCCTTTCGTCAGTTACCTTTCGCAACAGTTGCAACATATTGTGATCGATAAGACCAATCTCACTGGGAAATATAATTTTGTGCTGAAGTGGAAACCGAATCCTGGCTTATTTGGAGGGCCGCCGCCGATCCAAGGAGATCCACTGCCTACATCTGATCTGTCTGATCGATCAATCTTTGCGGCCTTGCAGGAAGATCTTGGGCTGAGATTGCAATCAGCAGTAGATCCCGTAGAGATGCTCGTCATTGATCATGTGCAAAAACCTGATCCGAATTAGGCTTTTCCGGGGAAGCCCGGCGAATGGCCAGTATGAAGTGAGTCGCGCTTAACCGTCGCGAGACTTGATCACGGGATGATCGTGCCGGGACCCGACGGAAAATCGCTCTGAATTGTAAGGGCTTACTTTTTGCCGTATCCCGTGGGACGTTTAATTTATCAGAGGATGTAATGCGCATGCTAAATCCGGTTCATCCGGGCCTGTTTATCAAGACCGAGATTATCGACGCCTACAATCTGTCCGTGACCGACGCCGCCAAAATTCTCAAGGTTTCGAGGCCTACTCTTTCCACGCTCTTGAACGGCCGTGCTTCGCTGTCCGGCGAAATGGCTTTGAGAATTGAACAGGCTTTCGGAGTGGATATGGAGACGCTTATGCGAATGCAATTTTCCTACGATATTGCGCAGACGCGTAAGCACGAAGGCACGTTCCGGTTGCAGCGCTATCAGCCACACGCGCAGCGCTAAGGCCGCTGCTGGCGCATGGCTAGACTCTTCCCTGCCTCGCGTATGGTCGAGCGCAGCCATTCGTGAGCCGCGTCGGTGTTCATGCGTGGATGCCATGCCATTAAGTATTGGAAGCTGCCCATCACATCGGGAGGATCGACGATCTTGATAGCCGGATTCCTCGCCTCGGATTCCGCCAAGCGCCGGGGCACAGTAGCGATGAGGTTTGTGCCCGCGACGCTGCGGATTGCGGCTGTGAAGTAGGGGATCTGTATCACGCAGCGGCGCTGCTGTCCCAGGGCTGCCAGCCTCTTTTCCGGTATGGTTTGCAGGCCACCCCGTATGGTTACGCCAATATGCGAAGCGCTCAAATATTGCTTCAGCGTGAGCTTTCGCGGATACGCTGCCTCCTTCGCCACTACGCAGGCAAACGATTCTTCGAAAATTTCTTCACTGAGAAAATGCGCCGGGGTGTGGCCGTCATCGGCGTTCAGCAATAGATCCAACCGGCCGCGCTCCAGAGCTTCGTACGCGCCATCGTGCCAGGCCGTAAATTCAAACGACACTTTGCGTTGGGCCGGGAGGACGCGTTGGCACAGCAACGGACACAAGACGTGCGAGGCGTAGTCAGTGGCGGTGATGCGGAAGTGAGCCTCTTCGGTTTCCGGATTGAAGCTGGATCCGCTGAGGAGCCGGTCCAGCCGCGGGAGTATCGTTTCCAGTTCCTGCAGCAGGCCCTGGCCGCGCGGCGTGGCTTCATAACCGGTGGAGGTTCTGACCAGCAAGTCGTCTTGAAATAACTCGCGCAAGCGTTGGAAAGCGCGGCTCACGGCGGGCTGGCTGCGCAGGAGACGGCTGGCGGCGCGCGAGACACTACGTTCTTCCGCCAATACCGTGAAGACGATCAATAGATTCAGATCGGCTTGGCGCAACTGCGTGATACGCATAGTGAGTATTTACATTATGCATGAGGCGTACAGCCTAAAAGCGCATCCTAACTGGTGTAAGGAGACAACATGTACGCAGTAATGGGAATTACCGGGCAGGTCGGCGCAGCAGTAGCCGAAACGCTGCTGGCAAAAGGGAAAAAGGTGCGCGCCGTCGTCCGTAATCCGGAAAAAGCCGCTACCTGGCGCGAGCGCGGCACGGAGATTGCGGTTGCGGATTTCAGCGATGCGGCCGCTTTAGAAAAGGCCTTTCGGGGAACGGAGGGCGTTTTCGTGATGAACCCGCCGGACTTTGCGCCCCCAACCGGTTTTCCGGAGACGCGCGCCGTCATCGCCGCTATTCGCCAAGCGCTGGTGGCCGCCGCACCCCCCAAGGCAGTCTATCTTTCGTCGGTCGGCGCGCAGCAGGAGTCGGGCGCCGGTCTGATTACCTCTTTGCATCTGCTTGAAGAAGCGATCCAACAGCTTCCCATTCCCAGCGCGTTTCTGCGCGCCGGCTGGTTTATGGAGAACTTCATTTGGGATATTCCATCGGCACGGGAGGGCAAGCTTTTCTCTTTCCTGCAACCGCTGGACAAATCGTTCCCGATGACGGCGACCGCTGACATTGGGCGCGTTGCGGCGGAAACGCTGCTGCAAAGCTGGAGCGGGAATCGCGTTCTCGAAATCGCCGGACCCAAGCGTTATTCGCCGAATGAGGTTGCGGCGGCGTTTACCCAAGTCTTAAAGCGCCCGGTTCAGGTCGTGGCGGTCCCGCGTGATACCTGGCAAGACACCTTCGTGGCGCAGGGCACTCCGGCTGATTGCACCGCCTACCGCATTGAAATGTTGGATGCCTTTAACTCCGGTTGGATTGACTTCGGCGTGCCCGGCACAGAGCATGTCACTGGAACTGCCGGTTTAGAAGAGGTATTGGCTGCCCTAGTCGCGCACAGCTAGCGAGTCATTCAGGAGACGCGCCAAACGAAGCCCGGCTTTTTCGAGTTGGCCTCGAACGACGGGCTTCATGGCCTCGATGTAACTGGGCTCGATTTCCAGTTTGAGGCTGGTGATTTCGTTGGGCGCTTCGCTGCATTTGGTAGGAAAGGCCACGGCTTCGCGCGGGATGTTGAGGCGCGCGTAGATTTCCTTTTCGGCCAGTTCGTGGCCTTCCCAAACCCAGTCATCCTGGTTACCGGCCGCCAGCTCGGCTTGCCGCGCGGGCGGCAGCGCGTCGATCTCGCGGCTTAGATCGGCCGTGAGTTGCTTATCATTTGCTCCCAGCACGTTCACCAGTTCGCCATCCCACAACGCATGCAAATTTTTGGCGTTGACCACGGGCGGGTCCAGAACCTCGCAATTGCCGCCTTGGTCGGCATCCGAAATGTCGTGCAGCGGTTGGTGGATATCTCCCACAAAATGCACTACATAGCGCAAGGCGTCCAGATCGCTCCAGCGAGACTCAATGGCGGCTTTTGAGGCTAATTGCGCGGCAAATTGCCGGACGCGCGCCGTGACGCAGTTGTCATGGTCGCAGCGGGCGGCTATGTCGGATTTATGGTCCTGCAAGGTGAGGTCAATATAGTGCCAGTTGCCGGTATTGGTGTCTTTCTTGGTTTCATCCGCCCAGAGAGAGGCTTGCGCCAGGGCGTCAGATACCGCCTCAGGGGTATTTTCGACATCTAATATATGGGCAACGCGGCGCAGAGCATCTGGCGTCAAATGCATAACTGCAATCCTGGCTATCACTTGATGACCGGTTTCCCACCAACAATAGGCCGGGAGCGGCACAAGAAAGAAACAGGTCAGCAGCAAGCGGCGCATTATAAGGAAGTGTAGCGCAGTTAGGTATGAGTATTTACCACTCAGATTATTGCATTCGATTACACTCACGTGGTACAGTCTTATTGAGGCTGAAATAGTTTATGGATTTTAATCGGCTGACTGAGAAATCGCAGGAGGCCCTCCGCCAGGCGCAATCAATCGCAATCAATAATGGAAACCAGCAGGTGGATGTCGAACACCTGTTGCTCGCGCTCCTGGAGCAGGAAGGCGGCTTGGCGCCGTCTATTTTGTTGCGAGCCGAGATTCCGCTGGAATCTTTGCACCGGCGTTTAGTACAGGAAGTAGACAAGTTCCCGAAGGTGAGCGGCGGCGCGGTCCGTGCCGATTCGGTTTACATCACCAACCGCCTCTCAGAGTTATACAGCACGGCGGAAAAGCAGGCAAAGCGCTTAAAGGACGATTACGTCTCGGTTGAGCATTTGCTGCTGGCGATTGCCGAAGATCAAGGGGCGGCCGGCAAGGCGCTGCGCGATGTCGGACTCACGCGCGACCGTTTGATGAAGGCGCTGGTGGAAGTGCGCGGAAATCAACGCGTTACTACGCAAAACCCCGAAGCGACGTATGAGGCGCTGAAGAAATATGGACGCGATTTGGCGGAGCTTGCTTCCAAGGGCAAGCTGGACCCGGTTATCGGGCGCGATGAAGAAATCCGGCGCGTGATTCAGGTGCTCAGCCGCCGCACTAAAAACAATCCGGTGCTGATCGGCGAGCCTGGCGTGGGGAAAACCGCCATTGTGGAAGGCTTGGCGCAGCGCATTGTGCGCGGCGACGTGCCGGAAGGCTTGAAAGATAAGCAGGTGGTCTCGCTGGATATGGGGGCGCTCATCGCGGGCGCGAAGTTCCGGGGCGAATTTGAAGAGCGGCTGAAGGCGGTTCTGAAAGAAGTGCAGGCCTCGGAAGGCCGCGTGATTTTGTTCATTGACGAGCTGCATACCGTGGTGGGTGCGGGTAAGGCCGAAGGCGCAATGGATGCCGGCAATTTGCTGAAGCCCATGCTGGCGCGCGGCGAATTGCATTGCATCGGCGCAACCACGCTCGACGAATACCGGAAATACATTGAAAAGGATGCGGCTCTTGAACGGCGCTTTCAAACCGTCTTCGTGGATCAGCCTTCGGTAGAAGATACGATTTCCATTCTGCGCGGCTTGCGCGAGCGCTATGAGCTGCATCACGGCGTGCGCATTCGAGACGCCGCCTTGGTGGCTGCAGCGGTATTTTCAAATCGCTACATTACGGACCGTTTTCTGCCCGATAAGGCCATTGATCTAGTAGACGAAGCGGCGGCCAAGCTGCGCACGGAAATCGATTCCATGCCCAGCCAATTGGACGAGCTGCTGCGCCGGACCATGCAGCTTGAGATTGAGCGCGAGGCTTTAAAGAAAGAGACCGATGCGGTTTCGAAAGACCGTTTGACGCGCATTGAAAAAGAGTTGGCCGACCTCAAAACCAATTCTTCGGCGCTGCAGGCGCAATGGGAAGCCGAAAAAGAAGGCGTGCAACGAGTACGGGGCCTGCGTACGCAGATAGAACAAGTAAAGGTAGATATCGCGCAAGCCGAGCGGGCCTATGACCTGAATAAGGCGGCCGAGCTGAAGTACGGCCGGTTAACCCAGCTTGAGCGGCAATTAAACGCTGAGCAGGAACGCGTTTCCAGCCAAACGGGCACCCGGTTGCTGAAAGAAGAAGTAGACGAAGAAGACATCGCCGAGGTAGTCAGCCGCTGGACGGGTGTGCCGGTTTCGAAGCTGCTCGAAGGCGAGATGAAGAAACTGCTGGCGCTTGAAGACGAACTGCACAAGCGTGTCATCGGGCAGGACGAAGCCGTTTTGGCCGTGGCGGAAGCGGTGTTGCGGGCGCGTTCCGGCTTGAAAGATCCAAACCGGCCGATCGGCAGTTTTATCTTTTTGGGTCCCACCGGCGTCGGCAAAACCGAACTGGCGCGCGCTCTGGCGGAATTCCTGTTCGACGACGAGCACGCCATGGTGCGCATCGATATGTCGGAGTATCAGGAAAAACACACCGTGTCGCGGCTGGTCGGCGCGCCTCCGGGCTACATCGGCTATGACGAGGGCGGCCAATTGACGGAAGCGGTGCGGCGGCGCCCTTATTCGGTAGTGCTATTCGATGAGATTGAAAAAGCTCACCCGGATATCTTCAATATTTTGCTTCAAGTATTGGACGACGGGCGTCTTACAGATGGCCAGGGAAGAACTGTTGACTTTAAGAATGTCATCGTCATTATGACCTCGAACATCGGCAGCCATCGCATATTGGAGTATCGTGGAGCCTATGAAGGCGAGGAATACCGGCGTATGAAGGATGCCGTTTTGGCTGAATTGCAGCGGGCGTTCCGGCCGGAGTTTTTGAACCGGCTGGATGAAACCATCGTGTTCCATGCTTTAAACGAAGGCCAATTGAAGAAAATCGTCGATATACAATTAGCTGGCTTACGGAAACGCCTGGAAGAGCGGCACATTGCGCTTGAATTGACAGATGCCGCCCGGACGCGGCTAGTGCGAAGCGGGTATGATCCGGCCTACGGGGCGCGGCCGTTGAAGCGGGCCATTCAGCGGGAAATTGAAACCCCGCTGGCGCGGAAAATTCTGGCGGGCGAAGTAAGGGATGGCCAAGCGGTGCTGGTGGATGCCGCAGCGGATGGCGCTAGCCTGTCGTTTCAGACCGGCGCCGTGAAAGAAGCGGCTTCTGTCTCTTAACAGCCATCTCTTGAGAAGTAGCCCAAAAGTAGCCCAGGTGTAAATCGAAATTAGTTTTAAAACGTCCAATGTTAGGAAAGCGGCCGGAATATCCGTCACGCCGCAGTAAAGAAAGGATTTAATAGGAACATGGCAAACGTGGTCCAATTTCGCCGCTCCACCGCAATTTTGACT
>DASXGT010000115.1:0-43682 GCA_036488895.1 Bryobacteraceae bacterium
CTATTGCCCAGGCATTTAGAGATTATTTATGAGATAAACCGCCGCTTTCTAGACGACGTCAGAGCGAAATATCCGGGCGATGATGAGCGGGCACGGCGCTTGTCTATTGTGGACGAATCCGGGCAGAAGTACATCCGGATGGCGCATCTGGCAACGGTGGGCAGCCATGCGGTGAACGGCGTCGCGAAACTGCACAGCGAGCTGCTCAAAAAAGATCTGTTGCACGATTTTTATGAGATGTATCCGGAGCGCTTCAGCAATAAGACCAACGGGGTGACGCCGCGGCGCTGGCTGGCTTTGGCCGACCCTGGTTTAACCGGTTTGATCACGGAACGCATCGGCGATGGATGGATTGCGGATCTGGATCAACTGCGCAAGCTGGAAGAATACGTTGACGATAGTTTGTTCCGCGAGCAGTGGCAACAAGCGCAGCATACTGTGAAACGGAACCTGGTGGACTACATTGCGAAGAAAACGGGCACGGTTGTGGACCCCGCCTCTATGTTCGACGTGATGGTGAAGCGGCTGCATGAATATAAACGCCAGCATTTGAAGGTTCTGCACATTATTACGCTGTATCAGCGCATCAAGAAAAATCCGCAAGCGGAGGTGGTTCCGCGTACGTTCCTGTTCGGGGGGAAGGCTGCGCCGGGCTACTTCATGGCAAAGCTGATTATTAAGCTGGTGAATTCGGTGGCGGAAGTAGTGAACAATGACGCCGATGTGGCCGGCCGGCTGCGCGTGGTTTTCCTGCCGAACTACAACGTTACTTTCGGACAAAAAGTGTATCCGGCAGCGGACCTTTCCGAACAAATTTCGCTGGCGGGAAAAGAGGCGTCCGGCACAGGCAATATGAAGTTCGCCTTAAACGGCGCGCTAACCGTGGGCACGCTGGATGGCGCGAATATTGAAATTCGCGAAGCGGTGGGCGCGGAGAACTTTTTTCTTTTCGGATTAACGACCGATCAAGTTTACGCGATGAAGGCGGCGGGTTACGATCCGGGCCACTACTACTGGTCAAACGCGGAATTGAGGGAGACGCTGGATGGCATTGCCTCCGGCCATTTTTCACGCGGCGACGCTGGTTTATTCCGCCCGCTGGTGGATTCGTTGCGGAGCAGCGATCCCTACATGCTGCTGGCGGATTATCAATCCTATATCGAATGCCAGGATCGCATCAGCCAGTCGTATCTGGACCAGGACCGTTGGACGCGCATGTCCATTTTAAATACGGCGCGGATGGGCAAGTTCTCTTCCGACCGGGCGGTGCGCGAATATTGCGATGAGATTTGGAACGCTAAGCCGGTTGCAGTGAAGCTGAACGATCTGTCGCCGGAGGCGCGGTAACAGATAGGTCCAATTCCATAAACACATTGGCGCGGACATAAGGCGAGGGAGCAACTTTTTCAAGCGGCAGATGGCGAAAGCCGAACGATTCGTATAAGTGAACCGCGTTGGCAAGTTTAGTGTTGCTTCCGAGATAGAGAGAATTTGCTCCCAGCGCCTTGGCCTGTTCGATTGTGTACTCAAGTAATTTACGGCCGATGCCCTGCCCGCGGTATTGGCCGGCCACTGCCATTTTCGCCAGTTCAAACACGCCGGGTTGGGCTTTGATTAGCGCGCAGCACCCGACTGGCTCTTGATTTGCTACAGCCATAAAAATATGACCGCCGGGCCGGAGGATGTGCCCTTCCGGGTCGCCAAGCTGCACGCGATCCTGCTCTTCGATACCGAAATACAGGGCGATCCACTCTTCATTCAACTCGCGGAAGGCAAGCGCATCTCCCGCTTGAAAGGGGCGAATTTGAATATCAGGCGTGTTCATCGAAAAGCATCCTCTATTCCCAATTTAGATAAGAGCAGAGCGATATGTCCAATATCTTGTTCGTTCGTATTATGATCTCTGGCATATGGATCGTGATATCGAGCTGCGGCATCTCCGCTACTTTGTAGCGGTCGCGGAGGAATTGCATTTTGGACGGGCGGCGCAGAGGCTGCATTTGGCGCAGCCACCGCTTTCGCAACAGATCCGCAAGCTGGAAGAGATTTTGGGGCATGCGCTTTTTGCGCGCACGTCGCGGGCAGTGAAACTCACCAGCGCGGGCGAAGTCTTTCTAGACCGGGCGCGCCGCACGCTGCGCAATGTTGAGGAGGATTTAGAAGAAGCACGCAGCGTGGGCCGGGGCGAGGCGGGAAACCTGACGGTTGGGTTTATCGGCTCCAGCATGTTGACGCCGCTGCCCGCCATGCTGGGGCGATACCGGAAGCAATATCCGCGTGTCCATTTACAATTGCGGGAGTTTTACACATCTTTCGTTTTGCAGGGATTACTCAAGGGAACCTTAGATGCCGGGATTCCGAGGGACGGAGGCCCAGCGGAAGGTCTTGATGTAGAAACGCTGTTTTCCGAACCTTATGTAGCCGTGCTTCCCGCCAAGCACCCGCTGGCAAGACTCAAAACTCTTTCGGCAGCCGATTTACGCGATGAACCATTTGTTTTCTACTCGCAAACGGCTGGGAACCGTGCTTATGAAAAGCCGGTCTCCTTATGCGAAGAGCATGGATTTCGGCCGCATGTGGTGCAAGAGGCGCCGCACTGGTTAACGATTCTGCGACTGGTGGGGGCGGGATTGGGAGTGTCGATTGGCCCAGCGTGCGTGGAACGGATTGCGGCTCCGGACGTGGTCTGCCGCAGTTTACGGGGCGCGACCGTTAGCAGCGATATCGAACTTGCGTATCGTAGCGGCGAGAACCGGGATATTGTGAAGGCGTTTGCCGCCATCGCCCGAAGCAGCTTTGCACGGCGGTGGTGAAGGTTCAGTTAACTTGTCTCAGCGAGGCTTTCCAAAAAGCTATTGAGATACTCGCGGACTTTTTCGAACGGTTGCGTTGACTCCTGCAGGCGGGTCATCATGATGGCGCCTTCCAGAGCGGAAATGAGCATCGTGGCTACGGCTTGCGGGTCCACGTCTCGCCGTATCTCATGGCTTTGAATACCGGCGGCAACGATATCGCAAATACCCTTCGCCCATTGCTGGAGCGCTTTGCGCACGTTCTCGCGCAGGACGGGGTTGCCGTCATCGGAATCTATCGCTGTATTCAAGACCGGGCAGCCGCCTTGCACCAGGCCCGTGCGTCTTTCCACAAAGTTTGCGACAAGTTTTTGAAGTTGGCCTATGGCGCCCTCGGTCTTATCTACGTCCAGCCAGCGTATTTTCCGGGCCACCTGCCAGGCATGATCAAACGCGGCTACGGCCAGTTCTTCCTTGCTCTTGAAATGGCGGTAGATGCCGCCCTTTTGCAGTCCGGTAGCCTCCATCAAATCTGAAAGCGACGTACCAACGAAGCCGTTCCGATTAAAGACAGGCGCCGCCGCTTCGATAATGCGCTCCTTTGTCAAATCGCCCTTATTCATGACATTGGTCCCATTATACAGCTATTTGCGACCGATTGGTTTCTTTTTGCATCGAAGCAACAGAATGTTCAGAAAACATGCAAAATGGGGCGCTGGGCTTTCAAGATGGACTACGGCGATTTTGTTGGGCGCGGGCATAGTGCCTGGACAATCTCTTAGGACTGATCCACAGAGTTATTCCATTGCCACGCCGCGCCCCATCAATCCGGCGGAAGGGACCACTAATCCGAGCGCGCAGGCGACACAACAGCAGAACCCGTATCTAGGCAGTGTGCAGGCGAAGGCGACCGGCACCACTATTGAGCTTTCGTTGAAAGAGGCGATTGCGCGCGGACTGCGTTACAACCTAGGGCTGATCGAATCCAACCAAGCCAGCGCGGATGTCCGGGCAGACCGCCTGCGATCGCTTTCGGCTATGCTGCCGCAGATTTCGGCGGAGGGGCAGCAGGTCTACGAAAGCCTCAGTTTCAAGGAAATCGGACTGAAGCTTCCAGCGATTCCCGGATTTCCAGGGCTTCCAGCCACTACCGGCGGCTTCGGATATCAGGACGCGCGTGTGAGCGTCACGCAGTCCTTATACAGCGCGGAACTGCGCGAGCAGTATAAAGCGCGGAAGAGCCAGGAGAAGGCTTCCGTGCTGAGCATACGGGATTCGCGCGACGTGGTGGTGTTCGCGGTGGGCACGGCCTACTTACAAGTGATCGCCAGTGCGTCCAAAGTGGAAACGGCGAAAGCGGAACTCGCTTCGGCGCAAGAACTGGACAAGCAAACGGCGCATCAGTTTCAGGCCGAGGTATCTCCCGAGATTGATACGCTGCGGGCGCAGGTGGAGCGCCAATCCGCGGAACAACGGTTGACCAACGCGGTGAACCAGTTTGAAAAAGACAAGCTGACATTGGCGCGTATTACCGGTTTGGCGATCGACCAGGCTTTTACGGTAACGGACCCGCTGAGCTATCAACCCGTTGTCGGAATTACCAAGGAATCCGCAACGGATGAGGCGTTTCGTTCACGCTCCGATCTGGCTAGCGCAGCCGCGAGCGTGAAGGCGTCGGAATTCACCATCCGGGAACAGAAGGCACAGCGGCTTCCGGTGATTTCCTTCCATGCCGATTACGGCGGAGGCGGCGTCAACGTGGGGAACTTCAGCCAAGTGTATACGGTGGCCGGAAGCGTCTCAGTACCGATTTACACGGGCGGCCGGATTCGAGCGGATATTCAACAAGCGGAGGCGGACACGGCGCGCCGGAGAGCGGAGTACCAGGACCTGAAAGGACGTATCGCCTATGACGTACGCGTGGCTTGGCTGGATATGAACGCCTCCGATTCCAGCGTGAAAGTGGCGGAGCACAACAAGACCCTGGCGGAACGCGCGCTCACCCAGTCGCAGGACCGGTATGCGAATGGAGTCACGAACTATTTGGAAGTGGTGCAGGCGCAGGAGGCGGTCGTGTCCGCGAGCGAGAACTACATCGAGAGCTTGTATTCATTCAACGTGGCAAAGGTTGCGTTTGCGCGGGCCATGGGCGCATCAGAGACCAGGCTGCATGAACTATTAGGAGGGAAGTGACATGACGGAAACAATGGAGCAGGCGGAAACAAAGGCTGTCCATCCGGATAGTGAAAAAAAGGGCGGCGTGACGTTTTCCCGCTTGGCTATCGTATTCGGGTTGATTTTGATTGTGGGGGGAACCGTGGCATGGTGGCTGCACTCACAGCGATTTGAGAGTACCGACGATGCGCAGATCGAAGGACACTTAGATTCCATCAGCACGCGCATCGGTGGGACGGTGACTTACATTAATCCCGACGTGGAGAACAATCATGTAGTAAAGGCGGGGGCGCTGCTGCTGGAGTTGGATCCGCGCGATTACGAAGCTGACCTGGAGCATGCGAAAGCGAATCTGGAGACCAGAGAAGCCGAAGCACGATCCGCGCAGGTGAACGTCCCGATCATCAATGCCAGCGCTTTCAGCCAACTGCATGCGGCTGAGGCGGCGAAAGAGGAAGCGCTGCAAAGCGTGGAGGCAGAGCAGGCCAATTTAGCGGCGGCGCAACAGCGAGTGCAGCGCGATGAAGCCATCCATGCGCGCGCTGAGCGGGACCGCGTGCGCTATCAGGCTTTGATAGAGAGGCATGAAATTTCACGGTCTGACTATGACGCGCGAGAGACGGACGCGACTACGGCCGCGCATGCGCTGGAAACCGACCGTGCCACCGTCAATTCCGAAATGCAAAAGATAGCCCAGGCGCGCAGTTCCGTGTTACAGCGGCAGGCGCAGATTGAATCTGCCCGTACTGCTCCGAATCAAGTGACTGACGCGCGTGCGAAGTCGCAATCGGCCACTGGACAACTGGACCAGGCCAAGGCGGATTTACATACAGCTGCACTCAACTTGAGTTACACAAAAATCTATGCACCCGTGAGCGGCGTGATTGGACGGAAGACCGTGGAACTTGGCCATCGCGTTCAGCCGGGGCAAGGCCTGCTGGTGGTTGTGCCGCTGGATGACATCTGGGTGACGGCCAATTTTAAGGAGACTCAAATGAGGTTGATGAGACCTGGGCAAGCCGTTAACATCCACGTGGATACGTTTGGACGTGATTACAAAGGAACGATTGAAGACATGCCGGGCGCGGCTGGGCCTTTGTTTAGCTTATTTCCACCGGAAAATGCGACGGGTAACTACGTAAAGGTAGTGCAGCGGTTTCCCGTACGGCTTCGATTCAATAGGGATCAAGACCCGCAGCATTTACTACGGCCGGGGATGTCCGTTGAACCGACCGTCACCGTTCATTAATTGGAAATTCCATGTCTACAGTTAAGAAACCGATTAATCCGTGGTTTATCGCCGTTACGGTGACGCTGGCGACCTTCATGGAATTGCTTGACACGTCCATCGCCAACGTGTCACTGCCTTACATCGGCGGAGGCTTGGGCCGAAGCTATGACGAAGTAACTTGGATTCTGACTACGTATCTGGTGGCGAACGCCGTGATTCTGCCGATGAGTGCTTGGTTGAGCCGGGTCTTTGGCAGAAAAACTTATTATCTAGGCTGCGTTGCTCTCTTTACGCTGACTTCTCTGTTTTGCGGTCTTGCTCCGACGCTCGGATTCATGCTTTCGGCGCGCGTGTTACAAGGTATTGCGGGCGGAGGTCTAGCTCCCGTGGCACAGGCGATTTTAGTGGATACTTTTCCGGCGGCTAAGCGAGCGTCGGCGTTTGCGCTCTACACCATTGTGATCGTAACGGCTCCGGCGATTGGGCCGGTGCTGGGCGGTTGGATTACGGATAACTACAATTGGCGCTGGATATTTTTTATCAATGTTCCCATCGGCGCGCTGGCCTTCTTCTTGAGCAGCAGGCTGGTCAAAGATCCGCCGGCCTTTGAGGCAGAGCGAGCGTCAGTCCGTAAGAACGGCAGGTTGCAAGTGGACGGCGGAGGAATCGTCTTAATTGCGCTGGCGTCCGCGACGCTGGAAGTGGCGCTCGACCGGGGTCAAATCGAAGATTGGTTCGGAAGCACTTTTATCTGCTGGATGCTGGGCATTGGCATCATTGGATGGATTGCCACGGTAATTTGGGAGCTGAGGTCGAAAGATCCGGTCATGGATTTCCGGTTGCTGGCGAACCGCAATTTTGCTATTGCCAGCATCCTCTTCGTTGTCTTTGGATTTGGGCTGTTTGGCAGCACCACGCTGATTCCGCAAATGCTGCAATCGCTATATGGATACCGCGCGCTGGACGCAGGGCTGGTGTTGGGTCCGGGCGCTCTGGTCATTACGCTGTTTGCGCCGGTGAGTGCGCAGTTGATCCAGCGCGGTATCGTGCATCCTCGCACATTGATGGTGCTTAGCCTGCTGACCGGGGCAGCCGCCATGTGGTACTACAGCACGTTCAACCTGGCCACCAACTACGGGCACTATGCATTGGCCAGAGGGTTTCAGGGCTTGGGATATGGATTCTTCTTTGTACCGGTCAGCGTGATTGCCTATTCGCAATTGAGACCGGACCAAAACAATAAAGCATCGAGCCTGACGAATCTATTTCGCAATTGGGGGGGCAGCTTCGGCATCGCGTTTATTACGACGGCGTCGGAGCGGCGGCGCGATTTTCATCAGACGAACATTGGAGCGGGGCTCGATGCGACCTCGCAGCAATTGGGCGCGCGGGTGACGGAAATGACGAATTACCTGATCCATCAAGGAATGACAGGCGCGGATGCGGCTCAGGCGGCTTATGGCGCAGTTTACAAGCAGCTAGAGGCGCAGATTAGTTTATTGGCCTTTATGGATTGCTTCCGGGTGATCGCCTGGCTGACGCTGGCGGCGGTTCCACTGCTGTTGTTTATGCGGCGCTTCAAGCCGGCTGGCAAAGCTCCCGCGGCTCATTAAAACCGGCCGAGAGATCCTAGTAGATATGGACGAGCACTTGAAAGCGAACCGGACTTACCGGAGAGTTGTGGTCACTGGGATTGGGCTTGTCAGTCCCGTGGGGATCGGGACGGAGGCGACCTGGGAGGCGATTGCCGCCGGAAAGCCGGGGATCGGCCCTATCACGTTGTTCAATACGGATGGCTTTACCTGCAAGATTGCAGGTGAAGTGAAGGGGTTTGATCCGGGGAAGTATTTGGATCACAAAGACGTGAAGAAGACCGGGCGTTTTACCCATTTTGCAATGGCCGCCACGCAGTTTGCGCTGGAGCAATCCCAACTCAAAATTGACGAGGACAATGGACATCGCGTCGGCGTGTATGTGGGCAGCGGCATCGGCGGATTCGAAGTGATTGAGCGGGAGCACGAAAAGCTGTTGGAGCATGGACCCAAACGGGTGTCGCCTTTTTTTATCACCGCAACGATTGTGAATCTGGCGGCCGGTCAAATTTCCATCCGTTATGGCGCGAAGGGTCCGACTTTGGCTTGCGCTACCGCCTGTACAACCGGCGCGCACGCAATTGGCGAAGCGTACCGGATGATTGAACGCGGCGATGCGGATATGATGATCAGCGGCGGCGCGGAGGCGGTTGTGACTCCGTTGGCCGTGGCCGGATTTGCGTCCATGCGGGCGCTATCGACCAGAAATGACGAGCCGGAAACCGCATCAAGGCCGTGGGACGCCGGCCGCGATGGATTTGTGGTGGGCGAAGGCGCCGGCATTTTGATATTGGAAGAGCGCGAATACGCAGTGGCGCGAGGCGCGAAGATATTGGCGGAGCTGGTTGGTTATGCAAGAAATTCGGACGCCTATCACGCAAATGCGCCGCTAGAGGATGGCAGCGGCGTGCGGCGCGTGATGGAATTGGCGCTGTTAGACGCCGGATTAAAGCCCGGCGACATTCAATACTTGAACGCGCACGCGACGTCCACGCCGTTGGGCGATAAGGCGGAGGCACTGGCTATTACGAATGCGTTCGCCGCGCACACCGCGAAGCTGGCGGTGAGTTCCACAAAATCCATGACGGGCCATTTGTTGGGAGGCGCGGGCAGCTTGGAGGCTGGCTTGACGGTATTGGCTTTGCAGCATCAACTGGCGCCTCCGACTACGAATGTGTTTGATCCGGATGAGGAATGCAAATTCGATTTGATCCGCGATGCCGCCCGCGCCATGCAGATGGATTATGCGATGACGAATTCGTTTGGGTTTGGCGGGACCAATGCGTCATTGATTTTCCGGCGGGAAGGAATTTAATTTAAAACACCAGGCGCAACTCTACTTGAAAGGTGCGCGGTGTTACGAAGTGGGTTCCGCTAAAGGTGGACAAAAAGTTATAGAGGGCAACGTTGTTGGTGAGATTCAGCACGGTGAACCGCGCTTGGACCTTATAGCCATCCGTATGGAGCAAGTTGTCCATGCCGATTCCGAAATCAAAGACATTGCGCGGCGCTACGCGGGTGGGATGCAGATCGTCATTTTCCGTACCGGCGGCGGGAATGGACACCCTGGTTGCGCCGAAACGGGATACGCTGCAGGAAGTGATGGGGCTGAGGCGCGTGGCATAGACGTTGCCGCAGTAGAGGCCCATTTGCGCTTGCTCATCCGCGGTCAGTTGCAGCGCGGCGGCGTAATCCGGCACAACGCCTGGAAGGGCTAGCCCGCTATTGAATCGCCAGGTGAACGAAGTCCAGGGGCCGGATTTATGGAATTGATAACGGAGATAAGTGGTCTGTTCGAATTCTTCCGAGTGGTCAATGCGAAAGACACCGTCATTGGGTACGTTGTTAAAGATAAGGCCACCAATTTCAGGGCCGAAGAAGCGGGAACGAGTGTGGCCCATCACGCTGTATGCGGAGAAGCCGTGCGTCTGAGCAAGGGTCAAGCGCAACGCCAGGCCATCAATTTTTGATTTGCGCCAGCCGATGGGAAACGTGATGGGCGTCAGGAACAGGCTGTCGAAATCGAACGCATTTTTGGTGAACTTCCAGAAGTAGTCAGCATCCAGCGAAAGATGGCGGCCAAAGGCCTGGGCCAGCCCGGTGTTGAACTGGTTGCGATCACCGGGGCGCGGGGGAGAAGAGCGGAACGTCCCGAACGGGTTTGCCGCTTGCGGGTTTGAGGTTGCCTCACTGGCGATGATCAGATTTTCATTGTAGGGAGTTTCGAAGAGCCGCGCGTATGACAACCGAATGACAGTGTTCGTCCAAGGCGTGCGATAGGCAAGCCCGAAACGTGGTTGCAGCTGATGGCCTTGGCTTAAGCCGTTGTAATTGTCGTAGCGAAGTCCAGGGTTCAGGCTGAGGCGGCCCCAGTTAATGGAATCCTGCGCGTAAAAGGCAAGTTCTTTCACATCCGCGTCGCCATGGAATGCGTAGGGATGTCCGCCGCGCGTTAGATCATACGGAAGCAGATTCGGTATGAAATTCGGGTTGGGTACTTCAACTCCGCCTTGATCTAGGTAAATAGGGTTAAAGGCTGGATCGGATATCGCGATATTGAAATCTTCGCGCAACAGTGTATGCCAATAAGACGCCCCGAATTTCGCGTTGTGCTTTCCGCGTGAATAAGCAAAGTCTGTACGAAAGCCGGTGTTCAATAAATAGCGGCTCTGCGAAAGCGTCGCCGGTTGATCGGAAAGCGGATTCGCTGAAGGGAAATATTGTGAACGGTCAAACCGGATAAACGGGTTCAGGGTGAACAGCAGGCTGGGATTGATGAGACGCGTCCAACTGGGCGCGATGTTGAATGAGCGGATTTGCGAGCGCTGATCCTGGCCAACAGCTTGCGAATCGAAGGTGTTTGGAGTCTGAAACCAGGAGCGGGCGCTGGATAAATTCAGGTGCAGCGTGTCAGTCTCATTGGGCTGCCAGTCGAAACGGTCGAAAATGGATTCCGCGTTGCCGTGGTCGTGCAATGGAAGGAACTCCGGGGTGTCGAGAAAACGTCCACTCCCGCCCGCGTTTAGCGCTATAAAATTTCCCCAGTGCTGACCGCCGATTCCATACGTCAACCCTTCGGACCAAGTACCGAAAGAGCCGTACTGCGACGATATGCTGCCGAATGGCTTCGTTTTGCCGAGGCCGGATTGGGTGGTGACGTTGATGATGAGACTGGTTTTGTCGCCGTACTCAGCGGGAGGCGCGCCGGTGATGACTTCCATGGTTTGAACGATGGACGTAGAAAGCTGGTTAGAGAATATCTTGGCTTGCTGATCCGTGATGGGCTGGTTATCCAGTGAGATCGATGTATCGGCGTGCTCGCCCAGAGGATGTGCGAATCCGTTGCCATCGGCAGCCACACCGGGCGTGGTGCGAGTGACTAGTTCGCTCAGTCCGGTTGCTTGGTTTTGCACCGGGAGCTGGTTTAGTAATGAGTGGTCAATGGTTCCGTGGGCAGTGGGCGATAACTCGACCGCGTTTGAGACCTTGTCGGACACGTCCACTGATATTGAAGCGCCCGCAACCACGAGCGCGATTTTTAAGGTTAGTGGTACGGGCGATTCAACGGAAATGTCCTGGACGGATTCCTGAAATCCAGGGGCCGAGGCGGTTAGCTGGTACGAGCCAAAGGGGATGCCATTTAACTGAAAAACTCCGTTGGCATCGGAGGTAGCGCTCCGCTGGACGCCGTTTAGCGGGTTGTGCAACACGACGAGCGCCGACGGGATAGATGCATTTGAAGCGTCAAAGACAACGCCGTGGACGCTTCCATAGTTACCTAATGACTGCGCGAGCGCACTGCTCAACATCACCGAAAAAAGCGCGATAAATCGTGGTGACTTATAATTAGGCATGCCTAAATTAGAATAGGCATAGCGGCAATCCGGAGGCAAGGGGAAAAGCACAAATCAGCTTTATTCTGGAATGAACGGACTTGCAAAACGCCCTTGCGGATCGACGCTACTCCGCATAGGATAGTTTTGTGCCTCCTAAAGTGAATCAGTCATCCGAAGCGTCCGATGATTACCTTAAGGCAATCTTGGAACTTAGCGGCGAACAGGAACTGCGCGTCACAAGTAATGCTTTAGCGGTGCGATTGGGTGTTCGCGCGGCTTCGGTCACCGGCATGCTGCAAAAGCTAGCGGCGCAGAGTCCGCCGCTAGTGCTTTATGAAAAACATCATGGCGTGCGGCTGGCGGCCGCAGGAAAGCGGAGAGCTTGGGAGCTGGTACGCCACCACCGGTTGCTGGAGCTATTTCTGCATGATGTATTGAAATATTCGTGGGATGAAGTACACGAAGAGGCCGACCGTCTGGAGCATTTCATCTCGGAGCGTTTTGAAGACAGGGTGGCCGCGATGCTGAATGACCCGGAAGTCGATCCACATGGACATGTCATCCCGCATAGAAACGGCACGCTTCCTGTCCGCGAAGAAATGATGCTGTCGCAATTGGCACTGAATACGCAGGCGGCGGTGAGTAGCGTTTCCGACAGGAACCCCGCGGCATTGCGCGAATTGCAGAAGTTGGGGCTTGTGCCGGGCGCCAAGATCATGGTCGTGGAACGGAATCCGAATGCCCGCCTACTGGTGCGGGTGGAAGGCCGGGCGCAACAGGCGCGGCTGAATAACGAACTGGCCGCACATGTGGCGGTGCTGGCAAGCTAGGCATTGCGCACGTCATTCGAAGTGTGATACTCCTGTACTCAGACGGCTACCCTAGCCGCCGGAGTACAAATGGCGTCACCTAATTCTGCGCAAACCGCGCTCGACTTGCTGGTTCTGACCATTCTCAGCCGCCGCAGCCCGTTACATGGCTACGGCATCGCTTCCGCCATCCAAGAATTATCGGAAGAGGCGCTGCGCGTGGAGGAAGGCTCACTTTATCCGGCGCTGCACCGGATGGAAGAAGCTGGCTGGATCTCGGCGGAATGGGTGGTGACGGAGAATAAGCGCCGCGCGCGAATTTACCGGATTACTCGCGCGGGGAGCAAACAATTAACGGCTGAGACGCAACGATGGAACAGTTTCTCAGGAGGCGTGGCGCGCGTATTGCGTCATGCGTAAGGAGAGAGCCATGTCTTGGATTTCCAGATTAAGAAACGCGCTTCGGCCGCAACGGCTGGACGAGGATTTGGCGGATGAGATGCGAGATCACGTTGAGCGTCGCGCGGCCGCATTGCGCGCGGCGGGTTGGCAGCCGGAGAAAGCACAACGTCAAGCTGCGATTGGTTTCGGCAATATCACCAAGCTACGCGAGCAGAGCCGTGAGGTGCGGTTGTGGGCGGCGCTGGAGAGCATGTTGCAAGACACGCAGTATGCGTGGCGCGGGATGCGCAAGAACCCAGCGTTTGCTGTTACAGCTGTTTTGTCTTTGGGCTTGGCGATCGGCGCGAATACCGCGATTTATTCCATTGTGGATGCGGCTATGCTGCGGCCTTTGCCGGTACCGGAACCGGAGCGGTTGTTCACGCTGGCGACGCCCAATATCGAGCAACCTGGCAGTGAAGCGCCGGGGGAGCGCGCGTCATTCAACTATCCGCTGTACCAGCAGTTTCGCACGGCGGCTGGAGACTCGGCACACTTGGCGCTTGTCAGTTATCCGAATCGCATCGAGGTGCAAGTAAAGCCGAACGCTCCGGTGGAGAAGGTCATCCGGGAATTCGTCTCGGGAGACGCGTTTGCGATTTTACGAGTTCCGGCGGCATTGGGACGCGTGTTTTCGAGCGATGACGACCGCATTCCGGGAGGCCATCCCGTAGCGGTGTTAAGCCACGATTATTGGCGGCGGCATTTTCGCGCGGACCCGGCTGTGGTGGGACAAAGCCTCCGCATCGCAGGCAAAATCTATTACGTGATTGGCGTGGCACGCGAGGGATTTTTTGGTATCGAGCCAGGAAAGTTTGTTGACGTTTGGCTCCCCGCCATGATGTCTGACAAAGAGGCGTTCACCAACCCAGGTTGGAGCTGGTTTCGCATTATCGGGCGGCTGACGCCAGGCAACACCCGTGAGCAACTGCAAGCGCGGCTACAGCCTAGCTTTCATCGCCAGCAAGAAGAAACAGTCAAGAGATACACAACCATGCCTCTGGCCATTCAAAAGCAATTCCGCGAGATGGTGCTGCGAGTTCATCCTGGAGCCACGGGGCCGTCCGGATTTCGGCAAACTTTTGCGCGCCCGTTGTGGATTGTGTTGGGCGTGGCTGGGGCCATATTGCTGATCGCCTGCGCCAATGTCGCCAGCTTGCTGCTCGCACGCTTTACGGCACGATCCGCCGAGATGGCGATGCGAGTTTCATTGGGAGCCGGAAGGCGGCGACTGGTGCGGCAATTACTAACGGAAAGCTTGTTGCTTTCAGCGATGGCCGGACTGCTTGGATGGATAGTAGCGCGGGTGACGGCTCCGGTGTTAGTGAGTATGCTGTCCACGAATGACGATCCGGTGCGATTTGCTTTGGCGATGGATACGCGCGTGTTGTTATTTTGTGCCGCTGTTTCCACCCTGGCGGCAGTATTTTTCGGGCTGCTGCCGGCCTGGCAAGCGGCAGGCGCGCAGCCGATGGCAGCGCTGCGCAGCGCCAGTGGGCAAGCAGGAAAACTCAGAATGGGGCGCTTCTTCGTGGGCGTGCAAGTGACATTTGCCTTCTGCCTGGTGATGGCGGGCGCGAGTTTCCTGTTCAGCTTGCGAAACTTATTCGCGGTGAAAGCGGGTTTCGACGCGCATGGAGTGACGGTGCTCAGCATTAGTAACGATCTGGGCAATACGCCGGAGGAAAAGCAACGCTCGCTGACACTGATGGAGCAGTTACAAAGTAGAGTCCAAGCGCTGCCGGGCATGCAAGCTACCGCAGCAGCCTCATGGGCGATTTTCAGTGGCAACTACTCAACAGAACAAGTGATTCTGCCCGGGAAAGCACCCTCCGAACGGGAAGAAATTTTCTATCCTATCTCCCCGAGTTATTTTGCAACGCTCCGGACTCCGTTGCTCAGCGGACGAGACTTCAAACCGTTAGATACCCAGGTTACGAAAATGGTTCCGGCCATCGTCAACCAGGCATTTGCGCGAAGATACTTCGGCGGTGATAATCCGTTAGGAAGAACGTTCCTGAGCCCTCAGGGAAAGACATCGATTGACCATCAGATCATCGGTGTTGTGGCGAATGCGCACTATGACGATCTGCGGCATGACCCGCCACCCCTGGTCTACCTTCCGGTGGAGCACTCAAACTATTTCTCTTTGTATGCGCGCTCGCCGCTTGATTTGGGATCGGTGGTGCGGCTAGTGGAGCGGGAGACGAAGGCGCTTGGGTCTGGGATGCGGGTTCGGGAGATCACGACGCTCGACACGCTGGTGGGCAATACGCTTTTGCGCGAGAAGCTGCTGGCGGGGATTGGCGGCGTTTTTGCGTTCCTCGGGTTGCTGCTGGCGGCGATTGGTTTGTTCGGACTTCTCAATTATTCGGTGGCGCGGCGGACGAAGGAGATTGGCATTCGCGCGGCGCTGGGCGCGCGGCGGGGTGAACTGGTTTTGCTGGTGCTGAAGGATCTTGCGGCGATGGTGGGCACGGGTCTGCTGGCTGGTCTTGCTGGTTCGCTTGGCCTGATGACGTTTTTGCAATCGCTGCTGTTTGGAATTAAGCCGGCCGATCCGTTGGTGATGGTGACGGCTATGAGCGTCTTTCTGTTTGCGGCGTTTGCCGCCAGTGCCCTACCGGCGAATCGCGCGGCGGGGGTTGATCCGATGGTGGCGCTTCGGCAGGAGTAAAAAAAACCATGTCTTGGTTTTCGAGATTGAGAAACGCGCTTCGACCGCAACGGCTGGACGAGGATTTAGCGGATGAGATACGCGACCACATTGAGCGTCGTGCCGCCTCGATGCGCGCGAATGGTTTGGCTCCCGACGAGGCGCAGCGTCAAGCCGAAATCGGTTTCGGGAACATCACCCAATTACGCGAGCAGAGCCGCGAAATGCGGCTGTGGTCGGGGCTGGAGAGCATACTGCAAGACATGCGCTATGCATGGCGCGGAATGCATAAGAGCCCTGCGTTTGCTGTTACGGCTGTTTTGTCTTTGGGATTGGCGATTGGCGCGAATACCGCAATTTATTCTATTGTGGATGCAGCCATGCTGCGGCCGCTGCCGGTACCGGAACCGGAGCAGTTATTCACGCTGGCAATGCCCGATATCGAGCAACCCGGCAGTGAAGTTCCGCCGGAACTGCCGTGGTTCAACTATCCGCTATACCAGCAGTTTCGGGCAGCAGCCGGAGACTCAGCACGCCTGATGCTTGCCGGTGCACTGAACCACGTAGAGGCGCAAGGACCGAAGCCGGATGCGCCGGTCGAGAAGATCGTCCGGCAATTCGTGTCGGGAGATTCGTTCGCGATTCTAAGAGTGCCGCCGGAGGTGGGACGCGTGTTTTCAAGCGAAGACGACCGTGTTCCGGGAGGCCATCCGGTGGCGGTGCTGAGCGACGATTATTGGCGGCGGCGTTTTCATTCGGACCCGGCGGTGGTGGGCCAGACTCTGCGTATCGAAGGCACAATGTATTCCATCATCGGAGTCGCACGCAGCGGATTTTTTGGCATTGAGCCCGGGAAGTTCGTGGATGTATGGCTTCCCTCCATGATGTATGACAAAGAGGCATTCCACAGCGCAGGTTGGCGATGGTTTCGTATAGCTGGGCGGCTAACGCCGGGCGTCACGCGCGAGAAATTAGGGGCGCGCCTGCAGCCTATCTTTCATGTCTTCCAAAAGGAGAGGATTCAGGACGATGCAACGATGCCTCCCAGTGTTCAAAAGCAATTGCGGGAGATGAAGCTACGGGTTCAGCCAGGGGCAACAGGCGTATCCATATTCCGCCAGACGTTTGCGCGCCCGTTGTGGATTGTGTTGGGCGTGGCGGCGGCCATGCTGCTGATCGCCTGCGCCAACGTCGCTAGCTTGCTGCTCGCGCGGTTTACGGCGCGATCGGCGGAAATGGCAATGCGAGTTTCGTTGGGAGCCGGAAGGCAGCGGCTAGTGCGGCAATTGCTTACAGAAAGCTTGTTACTCTCCGCGATGGCGGGCTTGCTTGGGTGGATAGTGGCGCGGTCGGCTGCCCCGGCGTTGGTGATCGCGCTATCTAGAAATGACGATCCGGTGCGGTTCGCCCTGGCGATGGATACGCGCGTATTGCTGTTTTGCGTGGCCGTCTCTACTTTGGCCGCGGTCTTTTTCGGACTGCTGCCGGCTTGGCAAGCGGCAGGCGCGCAGCCCATGGCTGCTTTGCGCAGCTCCAGCGGACAAGTGGGAAAACTCAGGATGGGACGTTTCTTTGTAGGCCTGCAAGTGGCGTTCGCGTTTTGCCTGGTGATGGCGGGCGCAAGTTTCCTGTTCAGTTTGCGAAATCTATTCGCGGTGAATCCGGGCTTTGACTCGCACCGGGTAGCGGTGCTCAGCCTGAGCAACGATTCGAAATCACTCGCGTTAATGGAGCAGTTACAAAATCGTGTGAAGGCGCTGCCCGGCGTCCAACAAGCTGCCGTGGCTTCGTGGGCGATCTTCAGCGGCAACTACTGGACGCGCCAAGTGTTTCTACCCGGCAAAGCTCCTTCGGAACGGAATGAACTTTTCTATCGTGTTTCTCCTGAGTATTTTGAGGCGCTCCATACCCCACTGCTGAGCGGGCGCGCGTTTGCGGCGCACGACCTGCACAACACGAAGATGATTCCCGCCATCATCAACCAAGCATTCGCGCGAAGATACTTCGGCGGCGCCGATCCGCTGGGTAAAACGTTCCAGAACCATCAAGTCATTGGCGTCGCGGCGAATGCGCAATATGACGAGCTACGCCACGAACCGCCGCCCATGGTTTATGTACCGGTAGAGGGCGCAAAGTATTTTTCCTTGTACGTACGCTCGACAGTTGATTTGGGATCTGTGGTGCGGATGGTGGAACGGGAAACGAAAGCGGTGGGAGCGGGGATGCAAGTTGGCGAGGTTACGACGCTTGACACGCTGGTGGGCAATACGCTTTTGCGCGAGAAGCTGCTGGCAGGGATTGGGGGCGTTTTCGCGTTTCTTGGGTTGCTGCTGGCAGCGATTGGTTTATTTGGGCTTTTAAATTACTCAGTGGCGCGGCGGACGAAGGAGATTGGCATTCGCGCGGCGCTGGGCGCGCGGCGGGGCGAACTGGTTTTGCTGGTGCTGAAAGATCTGGGGGCGATGGTGGGTACCGGGCTGCTGGCCGGGTTGGCGGGATCGCTTGGCTTGATGACGTTCTTGCAGTCCTTGTTATTTGGAATTAAAGCGGCCGATCCGTTGGTGATTGCAACAGCTATGAGCGTCTTCCTGTTCGCGGCGTTTGCGGCGGGAGCGCTGCCGGCGAGTCGCGCGGCAGGCGTCGATCCCATGGTGGCGCTTCGGCAGGAATGAGAGATAGCCATGTCTTGGTTTTCGAGATTGAGAAATGCCGTCCGGCCGCGGCAATTGGACGAGGATTTGGCAGATGAGATGCGCGACCATGTTGAACGCCGTGCAGACGCGTTGCGCGCGGCAGGTTGCACGCCCAATGAGGCGCGGCGGCAAGCAGCGATCGGTTTCGGCAACTTTACCAAATTACGCGAGCAGAGCCGCGACGTGCGACTGTGGGCAGGGCTGGAGAGCATGCTACAAGACGTGCGCTACGCGTGGCGCGGCATGCGTAAGAATCCGGCGTTTGCCGTCACGGCTGTTTTGTCACTGGGGCTGGCGATAGGCGCGAATACCGCGATCTATTCCGTTGTGGATGCGGCCATTCTGCGGCCCTTGCCGGTACCGGAACCGGAACGGTTGTTCACGCTGGGATGGCCCGGTATCGAGGAGCCCGGCAGCGAAACATCGCCGGAGCGCGATGTGTTTGGTTATTCGTTGTACCAGCAGCTTCGCGTGGCGGCGGGAGATTCGGCGCGCTTGGCTCTTTTCAGTTATCCGAATCGCATAGCGGCGCAGGGGCCCAATCCGAACGCGCCGGTGGAGCGGATCATCCGGCAATTCGTGTCAGGAGACGCGTTCGCAATTTTGCAAGTGCCGCCGGCATTGGGCCGCGTGTTTTCAAGTGACGACGACCGCGTTCCGGGCGGCCATCCAGTAGCAGTGTTGAGTCACGATTATTGGCGGCGGCGTTTTCACGCAGACCCGGCGGTGATAGGACGAAGGCTCCAAATCGACGGCAAAAATTACTACGTTATAGGCGTGGCGCGCGAGGGATTTTTTGGCATTGAGCCTGGAAAGTTTGTTGACGTTTGGCTCCCCGCCATGATGTATGACAAAGACGCGCTGATCAACTCAAACTTTGGTTGGTTCCGCATCGCCGGGCGGCTGGCTCCAGGCGTCACCCGTGAGCAGGTGCAGGCGCGGCTACAACCTAGCTTTCACGTCTTTCAAGAAGATAGTGTCAAAAGAAACGCGACCATGCCACTCGCCGTTCAGAAGCAATACCGCAAACTGGTGTTGCATGTGCATCCCGGAGCTACAGGGCCATCCGGATTCCGGACAACGTTTACCCGCCCCTTGTGGATCGTATTGGGCGCGGCGGTAGGCATCCTGCTGATCGCCTGCGCCAACGTCGCCAGCCTGCTGCTGGCCCGGTTTACGGCGCGAGCAGCCGAGATGGCGATGCGTGTTTCTCTCGGAGCCGGAAGGCGGCGGCTGATGCGGCAATTGCTTACGGAGAGTTTGTTGCTGTCGGCAATGGCCGGCGTCCTTGGATGGGTAGCGGCGCGAATGGTTGCTCCGGTGCTGGTGAGCTGGCTTTCGAAAGAGTCCGATCCGGTGCGATTCGCTTTGGCGATGGATACACGCGTATTACTGTTTTGCGTGGCAGTTTCCACTTTGGCGGCCGTATTTTTCGGGCTACTGCCGGCGTGGCAAGCAACCGGGGCACAACCAATAGGCGCTCTGCGCGGGACGAGTGGGCAAGCGGGAAAACTCAGGATGGGACGCTTCTGCGTGGGCCTGCAAGTGGCCTTTGCCTTTTGCCTGGTGATGGCGGGCGCCAGTTTCCTGTTCAGCTTGCGGAATTTGTTTGCGATAAATCCGGGCTTCGACGCGCATGGAGTGGCGGTGCTCAGTTTTAATAATGACTCGCGCGACACGCCGGAGCAGTTGCGCGGCGCAATCGCGACCCTGCCGGGTATTCAAGCCGCCGCGGTTGCCTCATGGGCTATTTTCAACAACAGCGGCTGGGGCACTCAAGTGATTCTGCCCGGGAAAGCGCTCTCCGAACGGAAAGAAAATTTCTATTCTATTTCGCCCGGCTATTTCACGGCGCTGCGGACTCCGCTGCTCAGTGGCCGCGACTTCGAAAGGCATGATACGCAAGAGACGAAAATGGTTCCGACCATCGTCAACCAGGCATTCGCACGAAGATACTTTGGCGGTGAGAATGCATTGGGAAGAACATTTCAGCGTGCTTCGGGGGAAAGCCATCAAATCATCGGCATCGCGGCGGACGCACACTACTACGATCTGCGCCATGAACCACCGCCGTTGATTTACGCTCCCATCGGCGGGGCAAACTATTTCGCATTGTATGTGCGCTCGACGCTTGACGTAGGATCTGTCGCGCGGCTCGTAGAGCGAGAGTCGAGAACAATGGGAATGCGTGTTCAGGAGATCACAACGCTGGACACGCTGGTGGGCAATACGCTTTTGCGCGAGAAGCTGCTGGCGGGGATTGGCGGCGTTTTTGCGTTTCTTGGGTTGCTGCTGGCCGCGATTGGTTTGTTCGGGCTTCTCAATTACTCCGTGGCGCGGCGGACGAAGGAGATTGGCATTCGCGCGGCGTTGGGCGCGCGCCGCGGCGAACTGGTTTTGCTGGTGCTGAAGGATCTGGGGGCGATGGTGGGTACCGGGCTGCTGGCTGGGTTGGCGGGATCGCTGGGCTTGATGACGTTCTTGCAGTCCTTGTTATTTGGAATTAAAGCGGCCGATCCGTTGGTGATCGCGACAGCCATGAGCATCTTTCTGTTCGCGGCGTTTGCGGCGGGGGCGCTGCCGGCGAATCGCGCGGCAGGGGTTGATCCAATGGTGGCGCTTCGGCAGGAGTGAGCGATTATTTTTTCCTAAATACCCGCTTCACCCACGCCTCGGGCGGGTTCAGAAGCAACACTACAATTCCAAGAAAGCCCAAGAAACCCAGACCGACCAAAATCTCATCCATTTTAGATGTCCAATCTCAATTCTATGGCAAGGCCTTGCTTTTAATCATTGTTCCTCCGCGAAAGAATGCGGCGATGGCCAAGAACAAGACCAAGGCGCCGGCGCTTGAGCTGAGCCAGAATCCGGTCCAGTTGCGGACCAGGTGCGGCGCAACGCCGGTAGTGAAGTAATCGACCGCCGCGCCGGAGAGCAGTGAACCGACGAACATGCCGAGGCCGTAGGTCAAGAAAGTGTAGAAACCTTGCGCGGTGCTGCGCAGCTGGGGCGGCGCTTCCTGGTCTGTATAAAGCTGGCCGGTAACGAAAAAGAAGTCATAACAAACGCCGTGGATGAGGATGGCGATGTAGAACATCCAGATGCCAGCGCCCGCATCGCCATAGGCTAGCAGGCCGTAGCGGGTGCTCCAGGCGGCAAGGCCCAGCAGCAGAATGGCTTTCACGCTGACACGCTTGAAGACCCAGGGCATGAGTAGCATCATGCCGACTTCGGAGACCTGTCCAAGCGTCATTTTGCCGGCGGCGTTGACCACGCCGACATCATTGAGATAGGCGTTCGTGAAGGAGAAATAAAAGGTCAGCGGAATGCAAGCCAGAATGGAAGCTACGGCAAAAATGAAATAGGAGCGGTTCTTCAGCATGACCAGCGCGTCAAGCCCGAGGACGTCTCTGGCGGTGATGGCTTGGCCTTTGCCGGCGGGCGGCGTGTGAGGCAAGGTTAAGCAGAACAACGCCGTGAAGGCTGACAAACCGGCGGCGAGCAGAAACTGCACGGCCGATGCTTCTATTTTGAGATGACCGACGACGAGCCCAATGACAATCCAGCCGAGCGTTCCAAACACGCGGAACAACGGAAAGCGGCGGGCGTCGGGACAGTTCTTCAAAGTGATGGAGGTGGTCAGAGCCAGCGTAGGAAAGTAACACAGGCAATAGGCCAACATCAACGCGTAGACCGCGGTAAAGGTGGTGGCTTTGGTCACCAAATACAAAAACACCGCGCCGATCAAGTGGAGGGCGCATAATACGCGCTCAGTAGAGAAGAAGCGGTCAGCAATTAAGCCAACGAAGAAAGGCGAGACGATGGAGGCGAGCGCGGTGGTGCCGAATACGGCTCCGGCTTGGATGCCTGAAAAATGCAAAGTAGTGGTTAGATAAGTGCTGATCGTGACGTACCAGCAGCCCCAAACAACGAAGTTCAGGAACATCATGATACAGAGTCGAACTGAGGTAAAACTCGGCAAAACGTCTCCTAATGGGCGAAATTCATTTGCTGAAAGCGATTGGATGCAAACGACCGGGTTTGACCATGATTCTTCACAACAATAAACGCGGCAAGATCAGGCTCGCGGTCAACGTAGGCGAGTCCTTTTTTGCAGCCCAACACGCTGACGGCGGTTGCCGCGGCGTCGGCCTGCATGCCCTGGCGGGCGATGGTGGTAACAGTCATATTGTCCACCAGGCCCATTCCTGTTTTGGGATCGATGATGTGTGAATAGGTTTTTCCGTTGATTTCGAGGGACTGTTCGGTGCTTCCAGAGGTTGAGACGGCGGCGTTGGCAAGATACAGTACACGCGTGAAAGGTTTGTCAGCACGGTCAAACGAATCGATGCCGATCTTCCATCCGGGCTCGTCCGGCGGCGCATCGCCAAATGCGAGATCTCCGCTGGCGGCTACTAAGGCTTTGGGCAGGCCGAGCTTTTCCAGAACGGCCAGCGCCTCATCCGCGGCGTAGCCTTTGGCAATGCCGCCGACGTCGAGCAGCATTTGCGGGGAGTCGAGTTGGATGGTTTGCGCCGCGCGGTCAAGATGCAGCTTGCGGTAGCCGCAGCGGGCTAGTGCCTCTTGCACGGCGGCTGGTTGCAGGACCAGATGATCATGCCGGGCTTGCCGCCAGAGATGCGTGAGTGGACCAACCGTGATGTCGAAGGCGCCGTTTGTTTGCGCCGCGATTTGTTGAGATGCTTCCAGTACGCGGGCTAGATCATTGCTGACTGGAACGGGTTTCGAAAAAGCGGCAGCGGCCACGCGGCTCAACTCGCTGTTGGGGTTGTAGTCGGAGAGGATTTCGTCGAGCTGCGCGATGCGGTCAAACGCAGCGCGGAAGGCTTGCTTCGCGGAGGCTTCGTTGGACGCGTATAATTTGATGCGCATGAGGGTGCCCATGTGGGGTTCTATGGCTTCGTAGAGTTGGAGGGTGGCTGGGGCTGGAAGACAAAGTGTGGGGAACAGGAGAATGCAGGCGAAGAGCTTACTGTTCATCGTGCTCTACGCCGCTGTTCCAGTACTTGAGCATCTCTTCGGCGGAGGGAAGCTTGGCTGGGCGGATGAGACGGAATCCGAGCCACTGGGCGTCGGTTTCGTACCAGATGCTCTTCGGAAGCTGCGGGTCCTGTTGCTTCCAGGAAGCGTCGGATTGCACGCGCACCGCGCAGCTTACTTGCCCGGCGGGATCATTCCAGGAGCCTCCACGCACGCTCTCAGGGTAGGGCTTAGTGGCTTTCACCCAGGGGTCGGTTTCGGGCGCGGCCTTGTATGGCGCATAGGCATCGAGGGTCCATTCCATCACGTTGCCGAGCATGTCGTATAGGCCCCAAGGATTCGGCTTCTTTGTGGCGATTTTTTGATATTTGCCTCCGCTATTGGCCGAATACCAGGCGTAGTCTTGGAGAGGTGCAGGGTCGCTGGTGGTTCCGGCGCGGCAGGCGTACTCCCATTCCGCTTCGGTGGGCAGACGGTAGAATTCGCCGGTCTTCGCGCTGAGCCATTCGGCGTATTTGTTGGCGGCGTGCTGCGTCATGCTGATGGCGGGAAAGCCGTTCAGGCCCATGCCGAAACTCATTTCCACGTAGGGGCGGGTGGGGCGGCTGACCGCATCCACGGTTTCGTCTTTCGAGGCAACCTCATTGGCTTGCTTGGCGAACATGAAGAGGCGGTACTCATCCCAGGTCACCTCATGCGTCTGCATCCAGAACGCATCCAGCGTCACTTGATGTTGCGGTTGTTCGTCGGGCTTGCGGCCTCCCATTTCGAATTGGCCGGCGGGAATGGGCGTCATGCCGTATTCGACGGTGGTGTTCGGCACGGTGACCTTGTAGGGCTGCGCGGCTTTATTCGTTGATTGATGCGCGACAATACGTTCGCGGATTTTGCGGACGTTTTCCAGTTCAGCGGCGGCCGGCTGGGCGGGGGGCTGCCCGGCGGCTAACAACAGAAATAAGACGATCATGTGCGCTCAGCTAAATTTAGTGACGCCGGGCAAGGCGCGCGGATTCATGGGAAAGCTGCCTTCCCAATCCACGGTGTCCGGGAACAACTTCTCTTGCGAATTCAGCGCCATATCCCATGTGATTTCCTGACCGGTATAAGCAGCCATGCGCCCCATGATGGCGAGCAGCGTGCTGGTGGCCATGCGCTTACCATCGTTAATCGGCTTCTGGTGGCGGATGGATGCAAAGAGAAGATCGTGCTCGCGCTGGTACATGTCGTACTTTTGACCGGACCAAGTCCAGTTCGTTTTTCCGGTGATATGGGGAACCGGGCCACGGCCGATGGTAATGGTTCCGTCCGTGCCTAAGATGTAGTCCGAATTTTCGTTGTAGCAGCCTTCCATCTGGCGATTAGCGATGAACGCCCGCACGCCATTCGGATACAGGTAATTGATCTCAAAGTGGTCATAGATGTTGCCGCCTTCGGCAGGGATGGTGCGTCCGCCGACACCGACACAGCTTACGGGCGCCTGATCACCCATAGCCCAAGCGACTTTATCCACACTATGCACGGCCTGCTCCACCAGGCTGTCCCCGCAAACTGCAACGAAGTTATACCAGTTCTTCAACGTCCATTGCGTGTCGCTCATACCGGCGGGACGTTCGCTGGCAGGGGGCATGGGCTTTACGGGATTGGTGTAGTACGTGGCGTAGTAGGCGATTTGCTTTCCGATGGCGCCATCCTGCAATTGCTGGAAGGTGTCCTGAATCATTTGGTTGTAACGCCAGCAGAAGCCGGCAACCAGCGACAGATTTTTTTGCTTGGCCTTTTCGGACGTGTCGAGCACGGAGCGTATACCAGGAGCGTCAGTGGAAACCGGCTTTTCGCAAAAAACATTTTTGTTCGCGTTGATGCAGGCGGCGAGGTGGGTGGGCCGGAAACCGGGAGGCGTGGCCAATAGAACCACGTCCACGCCGCTATCGATCAGCTTGCGGTAGGCGTCGAGACCTAGAAATACTTGCGTCTGCTCGACCTTGACGCGCGGGGCGATTTTGCTAATCGCCTTCAGAGTGGAGAGCGAGTGATCGACTTGCGATTGCGCGATATCGGCAACGGCGGTCAGCTCCGCGTAATCGTCCGCGTGCAAGGCTTGCGACGCGGCTCCAGTTCCCCGCCCGCCACAGCCGACCAGGCCGACTTTGATGGCATTCGTGACGGTTTGCGCACGGATGATAGCCGGAAATCCGGTCAGCAACGATGCGCCAAGAGCGCTCTTTACAAAATCACGACGATCCGGATCAGTGGTTTGCATAGTGGAGTCCCCAAGGATGAAATAAGCAACAGGGTAACAAAGTTGATACGAAACGTGCGAACATGCTAGGGAAAACTCGCGCTTATGCTTCGAAGAACATTTCTCCAATCCGCCATCGCCGCTACGGCTTTGCCCGCTTTCGGCTCCGCACGGTTGCCTATCGCCATGGCAGTTGAGTACAACATGCTGCCGGCCAACATTTCTATTCTGGAACGGTTTCAGATGGCACGCGCGGCGGGCTTTGAGCGCATCGAGTGCCCGACCACGCCCGACCAGGCGCAAGCCGAAGCGATGAAAGAGGCGGCGCAAAAGACCGGGCTGCCGATTCATTCGGTGATGAATATGGATCATTGGAAATATCCGTTTTCGTCAGCCGATCCAGCGGTGGTGGAGAAGAGTTTGGCGGGCGCGCGGACTTCCCTACACAACGCGCATTTGTGGGGCGCCAGTACGGTTTTGCTGGTTCCGGGCGTGGTGAATGCGCAGACGCCGTACCGCGATGCGTACACGCGCTCACAGATCGCTTTGCGCAAGCTGATTCCGCTGGCGGAAGAATTAAAGGTCACGATTTGCCTGGAAGAGGTCTGGAATAAATTTCTGCTGAGTCCGCTGGAGTTTGCGCGGTACGTGGACGAGTTTGAGAGCCCCCGCGTGCGTGCATACTTCGACGTAGGCAACGTGGTGCTGTACGGCTACCCGCAAGATTGGATTCGGACTTTGGGGAAGCGCATTGCCAAGCTGCATATCAAGGATTTTGCTTTCCGGCGTGACCCTGCTACGAAGAAAATGACGGCGGAGTGGGTTGCGCTGGGCGACGGCGATATCGATTGGCCCAGTATTTATGATGCGCTGAAAGAGATTGGGTATGAGGGCACGGCGACGGTGGAATTGGAACATGCCGGCGGCGCGGAGCTGAAGGAAATTTGCCGGCGGTTCGGGTTGATTTTGTCCAGAGGAATGCCGGCGCCAGCGCATTAAGCCCCGGACTTGTGTCTGGTTCGGGCTCAGTCCAGAGTTGATACGCTGCTCAGATGCGTCCTCAACCTTTGATCGCCGTTACCGACGTGGAAGCAAGCAGCCGATGGTATCAGCGTCTGCTTGGCTGCCAGAGCAATCATGGGGGCTCTGCTTATGAACAGTTGGTTTCAAATGGCCAACTTGTGCTTCAGTTGCACAGCTTCGAAGTAGAACACCATCACGGCCCGATCGGCAATCGTGATGACAAACCATATGGAAACGGGGTGTTGCTATGGTTCGAGGTGGATGATTTTGAAGCGCTCGTGCAGCGCGCCGCCGAAATGAGCGTTGAGATTGTCATCCCCCGCCATCGAAATCCCCCCGATGGTAACGGCGGCCCGAATCACTGGGAATGCTGGATGCGCGACCCGGACGGCTATGTCGTGGTCGTTGCCAGTCCCTACGGATCGGCCGACGGAAGCTGGCGTCCAGACCAGCACCCTTTCGGCGGATAAATATAATACGAAGCATCATTTTATTTATGCTTCCAAATCCAGATGTGTTGTGGAAAGAAGCGGCCCTGACGCTGCGAAGTTTGCGCCGGGAATTGATGTTTACGGTGCTGTCCGTCGTGCTGCTGGCTTTAGGGATCGGATTTGCTTCGGCCGTCTTCACGCTGCTTTGGCAGGCAGTTTACGCTCAACTTCCGGTGCCGGAAGCCGAGCAGATATTTACGTTCTACACGAACGTCACGCATATGGGGCGTTCGGATAGCGACGCCAGCGCCCAGACTTTTAGCGTCCCCATGTACCGCTACCTGAGTGAACACCTGAGCGTGGCCAGCGGAATGATCGGCAGGCACGGCGAGACGGTGAATATGGAAACGCCCAACGGTTCGCAGCATCTGCCGGCGGAATTTGTCACCGGTAATTTTTTCGATGTGCTGGGAGTAAAGGCCTCGATTGGACGAACTTTTGCACAGCGGCCGGATCATTTCGCGGCGGTGCTTTCTTACGATTTCTGGCAAGAGGCCTATGGAGGCCAAGCGAATGCCTGGAATAGCGTTCTGCCTATTAATGGCGTGCCATTCCGCATTATCGGCGTGGCAGCGCCGGGTTTCAGGGGGCTGATTCCGGATCGTGCGCCGAAGCTGTATTTGCCCATGGAAGCTTTTGGCGATATTAATCCCGGATGGCATGGGTACGATGACTGGGGGCTACGCTGGCTGAATGTTTTTGCGCGCATACCAAGCAAAATTCCGCGCGCGACTGCTGAAGCGGAATTGCAACCGGTGTACCGCGCCGGGGTACGGCAGGAATTGGCCAGCGAAGGAACACAGCCGCCGGACTATTTGAAAGAGTTGGCGCATGAGCATATTTTCCTGACGCCGGCTTCGCAGGGCGTTCACGGAGCGATCAATCGATGGCAGGAGCCGCTGCGGGTCTTGCAATGGATGACGCTGGCCGTGTTGTTTCTCGCAGCCATTAATGTCGCAGGATTGATGGTCGTGAGGGCGATCAAGCAAAAACACGAAACGCTGATCCGCTACGCCCTGGGAGCGACACGGACGGCCGTGATGCGGTTACATTTTCTGCAAACGATAGCTCTGGCGATAGGGGGTGGGGTGCTTGGGCTCTTCGTGGCGCGATGGGGAGCGCAAGTCCTGATCCACCTCGCGCGCTTGGACCGGTACAGCGGCTTTGTTTACCGGCCGCAGGGGTGGGCGCTAGGAGCGCATTGGACGGCGGCACTTTTGATAGGGCTGCTGGTTGGCCTATTTCCGGCCTTGCAGGCGGCGAGAATCGATTTGGCCGCCGGAATCAGCGAGGGCGCAAGCACGCATTCGGGAACACGTTCGCAAGCATTTACGCGGCGAGCACTGGCGGCCGCGCAGATAGCGCTGTCGCTGATGCTGGCGGTTACGGCCGGGCTCTTTGGGCAAGCTTTGCACAAGCTGATCACGGTGCCGGTAGGCTTCAACCCGGAACACATGACGGTTTTTTCGATTGACGCGAAGCTGGCGCATTCCACGGTGGAAAGCACTTCCCTGCTTTGGGCAAATCTTGAGCGGAGGCTGCAGGAAACGGCGGATGTGCAAGCGGTTACCTACGGCACGGGTGGCCCGTTTCCGCAGGAGTCCGATACTGCCGTGGTGATTCCCGGCGCCAGCGCCGATATGGCAGCGAAGCACCAGAGTGGAATGCGGAGCATGATTGGCCCGCGCTATTTCAGGACGCTAGGCATCCCGATGGTTGCCGGAAGAGAGTTCGATGACCGAGACCGGCCGAATACGCCGGGCGTGGTCATTCTCAATCAAACGCTGGCTCGCCGGTTGTTTGGCGATAAAAATCCAGTTGGGCAGGTGGTCACGTTATTCAACGGTTTGGATCCGAATTGGCCCGCGACGGTGGTGGGCGTGGCGGCGGATCATCATCAATCCTGGAAATACGCGAACGCCAAATTGGTTTATACACCGGCGCAACAAGCAAGACGAATACAGAACATCAACTACTATGTCCGGACGAAAGACGGATTTCTAGCCGAGCCAACCATTCAAGCGATTGTGCGGAGGGAAGCGCCGGCGATTTCGCCTTACGACGTTGAGACCATGCCGACGCGCATGGCGGAGTTTGCATCAGGCGAGCGCGCCATGACGCTATTGGTGAGCGTATTCGCGGCGCTTGCGCTGGCCATTGCGGCTGCCGGCATCTATGGCGTGGTGGCGTATGGCGCGTCATTGCGGACTGTCGAATTTGCAGTTCGAGTGTCGGTAGGAGCACGGCCTCCCGATATTATCCGGCTGGTGGCGCGAGAAGCAGTTATGATTCTGGCTTGCGGCGTGGTTCTTGCCGCGCCGCTCACGTATTTCGGCTTGTCGATTGTGCGGCATCAACTTGAAGGAATTTCGTTCCGCAGCCCTGGCATTTATGTGGGGGCGGTTCTGCTGCTTTCGATCTGCAGCCTGACGGCGGCGTGGCTGCCAGCGCGGCGCGCCCTGCGAATGAGCGTGCATGGCACCCTGCGGCATAGTTGATCCGCGGGTCTCACGGTAGCCTACTCTTAGACGTTGTCACATGAACAAACTTTTCGGAGTAGCGGTAGCTGTGGCGGCCAGCCTGTTGGCCGCGCCGCAAAAAACTGGGCCGCAGGCGGATGGCGGGTTCCTTTTAAATAACGGCTGGACCATTCACCCGGCCGGCGAACAAGTGCCGGTGGGGACTTTTCCAATGGGCAGTGCGATTTCGAATAACGGCAAATACTTGCTGGTGTTGAATGCAGGCCAAGAGCCGCCCAGCGTGAGCGTCATCGACATCGCGGCAAAGAAGGAAGTGGGCCGGACGACGGTTGCGGACGCCTGGCTGGGACTAGCGGTGGGGCCGCAGGGCAACCAGGTTTACGTGAGCGGCGGCGCTACGGGCAAGGTGTTCGAGTTTTCACTCAACCCGGATACGGGCGCGTTGACGCCGAAGCGCGAAATGAACGCCGTCTCCGACCGGGCAAAGCAGGGGAATGTATTAATTGGCGATGTAGCGGTTTCGGCGGATGGGCATCTACTGTACACGGCGAATCTATACGGTGATAGCGTTTCCGTTATTAATTTGCAATCGGGCGCGCGCATCGATTCGTGGAAGACCGGACGGCGGCCTTATCGGATTTTAGTGCCGCCCGGCGGCAACCAATTAATTGTCAGCAGTTGGGGCGATGCGGCGCTGTATCAGCATAACGCGAGCAACGGCGTTCTAATTGCGAAAGTCCGGACCGGGTTGCATCCCACCGATATGTTGTGGATGAACAAACCCGCGCCCGCCGCCAACGGAAAGTCGAGTTACGCGGCACGGCTTTTTGTGACAGCGTCCAATACGAACAACGTTTATTCTTACGGCGTGGGGCCGGATGGGCAACTCAGCATGCTGGAGACCATCAACATCGCCACGACGGCCATGCATCCGTTAGGAATGACGCCTTCCGCGCTGGCGGCCGATGAAAAAGGGACGCGATTGTATATCGCCTGCTCCGACGCGAACGCAATAGCGGAAGCGGATATTTCCGAGCCGCGTAGTTTGGTTTTAGGGTTTATTCCCACGGGCTGGTATCCCACCGCGCTGACTGTGTTGAAGGACGGCGGCCTTGCGATTTTGAATGGCAAAGGTCATACGGCCGCTTTGCTGCCGCCGGTAACGGACGAGCAACTGAGAGGCTTCAGCCGGACTGCGCTCCGGGCTTCGGCCTATAGCGATGAGATGCTTTACGGGCCGCCTACTGATGATGAGCGAAATCTTTTTGCGATCAGCGAAGGGCACGCCTCACCCATTCAACACGTGATCTATGTGATTAAAGAAAACGGTGGCGCTGACAAACAGGCCACGCCGAACCTGCAGCAACTGGCGCGCGAGTACGTGCAGTACGATAACTTCTACGCCAATGCGGATACCAGCGCGGAGGGACAGAATTGGGTCTCAGCAGCCATTGCGCCGGATTATACAGTGAAGCTTGCGCCGCGCGTCTCCGGACGCCGTAATAATCCGTACGACTTTGAAGGCGGTGAACCGGCGAACACTCCGCCGGCCGGATACCTTTGGAACAATGCGCTGCAGGCAGGCATCAGCATTCGCGATTACGGGCAGTGGACGACGAATGTTCCGCTCAAAGAAGTGACGGGCGGCAAGCAAATTGCAGCGGTGAACGATGCCGGATTGGCCCCTTACGTGGATATGAACTATCGCGGGTTTGATTTGGCGTATCCGGACGTGGAGCGGGCCCAGGAATTCGTCCGCGAGTGGAAAGAATTCGATGCGAAAGCGAAAGCTCCGCAGTTGCTGATTGTACGCATGGGCGGAAACGCGGCCGACAACGATCAAGGCATAGGCATGCTGGTGGACGCCGTTTCGCATAGCAAGCTGTGGCCTTCGACGGCTGTGTTCGTGATTGAGAGCAATGCGCAGGGCCATGCACCGGTTTGGGTGATTTCACCCTACACGCACCGCAGCACGGTGGACAGCACGATGTATAACCAGATGAGCGTGCTGCGCACCGTGGAGTTGATTGTAGGGTTACGGCCCATGACGCAATTCGATGCGGCGGCTCATCCCATGTTCGGCAGTTTTAGCCGCGAGGCGGATGCGAAACCTTACAATTTGATTAGCCGGTGATGCTGGTATAGACAAGTACGATGGTCAACAGAATCATGATGACAGCGGTACCCCAGGCGACCCAATTTTGCCAGGGCTTGTTCTTAAAGCTGCCCATGATGCGCGGCCGGTTTATCAGCATCAACATGTAGACCAGCACGAAAGGCAATAAGATTCCGTTTGCGACTTGTGAATAGATGAGGAATTTCAGCAGCGGCAGGTTCGGGATGAGAACCACGATGGCGCTGCCACCGATGAGAAATGTATAGAGCCAATAAAAAGTAGGCGCTTCAGAAAAACGCTTATCAATACCGGCTTCAAAGCCCAATCCTTCGCATACGTTATAGGCGGTGGCCAGCGGCAGGATGGCGGCGGAAAGCAGCGATGCGTTAATGAGGCCGACCGCGAACAGAAGCGAGGCGAATTTGCCCGCGAATGGCTTTAACGCAAGGGCGGCTTGGGCTACGTCGTTAATTTCGGGATGGTTGGAATGATAGATGGTGGCGCCGCATGCGACCACGATAAAGAAGGCGATGACATCAGTGATGATACAGCCGATGATTACGTCAAGCCGGCATAGCGCGTAGTGACGGGAATCAACGCCTTTTTCCACCACCGCTGCTTGTAAATAAAACTGCATCCAGGGAGTGATAGTAGTGCCGATGAGGCCGATGATCATCACCAAATACTCGGGGTTGCTGCTGAGAGTGGGGACGAAGGTTTGCTTCAAGGCCAGATCCCAATCCGGCTTGGCCAGAAAAGCCGAGATCGGATAGGTGAAATAAATCAGCGACGCCACGATCAAAACCCGCTCCACGCGCTGGTAGCGGCCGCGCACAATGAGTATCCAAACGACAGCGGCGCCGAGCGGCACTACGATATATTTACTGGCGCCGAAGATTCCCATGCCGGAAGCCAAGCCGGCAAATTCCGATACGATGTTAAAAAAATCCGCGATGCCCAACACCAGCATGGTGAAGAACGTGGCGCGCAGGCCGAACTCTTCCCGAATCAGATCAGATAGACCTTTGCCGGTGACCGCGCCCATGCGCGCCGCCATTTCCTGAATGACGATTAAGGCAATGGTGGTAGGAATCAGCGTCCATAGCAGCTGATAGCCGAACTTTGCGCCCGCTTGTGAATAAGTGAGAATGCCGCCGGGATCGTTATCCACATTGGCGGTGATGAAGCCAGGCCCTAAAACAGCAAGGAAGGCGATCAGGCGGCCGCTGATCAGGGTGAACGGAGATCTTCTCCGGGTGGCGGTCTGCGTCATGCTCAAACAATCATTGTTAACCAGACGCTAAGGATGGGTGTATTGATTGAGCCAATCGATGACGGTTTTGTACCAGAGCTCGCTGTTTTTCGGCTTTAAAATCCAGTGGCCTTCATCGGGAAATTGCACCAGCTTGGAGGGCACTTTCATTTGCTGAAGCGCGGTGAAAAGCTCCTGACCCTGGCCGATAGGGACACGATAATCCATTTCGCCATGGGTGACCAAGGTAGGGGTTTTGAAATTGGTCACAAACGAACTGGGCGACCACTTTTCGTACATAGCCGGGTTTTCCCAAGGCAAGCCATGGAACTCCCAGCGAGGGAACCACAGTTCTTCCGTTGTACCGGCTTCGCTGCGTAAATCATAAACGCCGGCGTGCGAAACCAGCGCTTTGAAGCGGTTGTTGTGGCCCAAGATCCAATCGATCATATAGCCGCCGTAGGAGCCGCCCGCCGCTACCATGCGGCCGCTATCGACATAGGGCAACGTGGCAACGGAATCGGAGGTGGCCATGATGTCGACATAAGCGCGGCCGCCCCAATCTCCGTTTACAGCATCAATAAAAGCTTGCCCGTAGCCGTTGGAGCCATGCGGATTCGGCAGGACCACCACGTAACCGGCGGCCGCGAATACCTGCGGATTCCAGCGGTAGCTCCACTGTTCGCCCCACTCTCCTTCCGGGCCGCCGTGGATGAGAAACAGCACGGGATATTTTTTGGCCGGGTCGAAATCAGGCGGCTTCACGATGAAGCTTTCCACTTTGTCTCCGCCGGCGGCGTCAATGCTCATTTTTTCAAGCGGCGCCAGATCGTGCAAAGCAAGAATGTCATCGTTCAGATGAGTCATCGCGGTTCCCGTGCCGCCTCTGGATGTGGCCTTGTAGATTTCGGGCGGCCGTGAACCGCTCTCCTCGGTATAGATCATGATGCGGTCTTGCGCGGTGAAATGCACGGACCCAACGGAGGTAGCGCCTTGCACAATGGTCCGGATGGGGCCGCCGTTGACGCCGACCATGAGCAGCGGACTCGTACCATGCTCATCAATAGTGAAGAAGAGACGCTTCGAATCAGAAGACCAGTTGTAGGAGCCCACCCAGCGGTCCAGCGAATCAGTCAGAGTTGAGGCTTGATTGGTTTGCAGATCGAGCACGGCCAAGCGCCACAGGTCGCTTTCGTAACCGGCGCGGAATTGGGTGCGATAGGCGAGATATTTGCCGTCCGGCGAGTACAGCGGGCCTTCGTCGGCTCCCCGGTTCGTGGTGATGCGCTTGGGGACGCCTCCAGATGTGGGCACGGTAAACAGGTCGGAATTGGTGCTGGTGGATAGGTCGGAATCCGTATTGGCAACGAAGCTTACCTGAATGCTATCGGGCGAGAAGACATAGGGCTCCGGACCGCCGAGCGAAAATGGCGGCGTATCGTTGTTGCCCGGCGTGAGATCACGGACTTTGAAGGTGTTATTTAGTGTTTCAATCAGCAGATGACGGCGGCGACGCCCTTGGTATTGCGTCCAGTGACGGTAGAGGAGAGAGGTGTAGATGCGCGCGTTCGACTTATTGTTACTACTAAGGTCTCTTTCGAAGTTCTCTTTATTACAATCCGCGTCGTAATCAACGCCGGGGAACGCGTTGGCGGACGAGCAGGATGGGTATACGTCGCTGATAAAGAGAATCAGGTTGCCATCAGGTGAGATGGTTTCTCCATCGGCGCCGGTGGGAATGTTGGTGATCAGCCTGGCATCCGCGCCCTCCGGGGTCATGGACCAGATTTGCGAACCGCCGGAGCCGCTGCCAGGCCGGTCGGACACATAGAAGATTCGTTTGGAATCAGGCGTCCAACGCGGCCTGGTGTTCGAATTTCCATCCTTGGTAATACGTTGGGGAGCGCCGCCCGCTAAAGGAACCACGTATATTTGAGTGGGCTTGGCGTTAGCGGTCATATCCACTGTTTGCACCGTAAACGCCACTAACCGGCCGTCTGGCGATAATTGCGGATCATCGATGCGCGAGAGCCGCATCATTGCGTCAAACGTAAAGGGCGCCTTCGCGGACAAGGAAGAAAAGCCGAAGAGGCTAGCCCAAAGCACCCAAAGTGCCGCACTACGCATTCCACATTGTAACGGTAAAGGACTAGTTTCCAAATGTTTACAGCTTGAGCGGGGGCAAGTCTACCCAGCGGCGCTGCTGCCAGGAAGCGATTCCAGCCTCGGCCAATTGCACTCCCTTTGCGCCTTCCAGGAGATCCCAACGGAACGGCTCATCCTTCACGACATGGCGCAGGAAAAGCTCCCACTGGCGTTTGAAGGCGTTGTCGAAAACATCCTGCTCGGGGACTTTTTGCCAACCGTCAAAAAAGTTCAGCGGATTGACGATGTCGGGGTTCCAAACCGGGCGCGGCGTCGCGCCGTAAGGTTGAATCCAGCAATCGCGCAGGCCGGCGACCGCTGAACCTTTGGTGCCGTCTACCTGTATGGTCAGCAGATCATCACGGCGCACGCGCACACACCAGGATGAATTGAAATGCGCGACGATGCCGCCTTCGAGATCAAAGGTGGCGTAGGCGGAGTCATCGGCAGTGGATTTGTAGGGCTGGCCTTGTTCGTCGCGGCGCTCAGGAATATGCGTTGCGCCGATGCAGGAAACGGATTTGACCGGCGCGAACACGTCATCCAGCACATAGCGCCAATGGCAGAGCATGTCCAGGATGATGCCGCCACCGTCTTCTTTGCGGTAGTTCCAGGAAGGCCGTTGGGCTGGGACCACGTCGCCTTCGAAGACCCAGTAGCCGAACTCACCGCGAACGGAAATAATTTTTCCGAAGAAGCCGAGGTCGCGCAGCGTTTTCAATTTCTGAATGCCGGGCAGCCAGAGTTTATCTTGCACCACACCATGTTTCACGCCGGCGGATTGCGCCAATTGATAGAGTTCCAAGGCAGTGGCGACATCGCCGGCGATTGGTTTTTCACAATAGATGTGTTTGCCCGCGGCCACCGCTTTGCGCACGCCTTCTGCGCGCCGGTCGGTGGTTTGCGCATCGAAATAAATGGAATAGCTTTTATCTTGCAAAGCGGCATCGAGATCGGTGCTGTACGGGAGACCGCCGCATTCTTTGGAGATGGCGTCCAACTTGGCGGCACTGCGCCCGACTAGCAGCGGCCTGGGCAGGATGGTTTCGGTCTCGCTGATTTTCAGGCCGCCTTGCTTAATAAGGGCATAGATAGAGCGGCGCAGGTGCTGGTTCAATCCCATGCGTCCGGTGACGCCGTTCATAATGATGCCGATGTCGTGGATTTTATTGGTGCTCATGATTGTAACTAGGCTTTTTGCGGCTGCGCTCCAGCGGGCAGAGGTGGGGCTTCTACACCCGCGCGCGGTAGCGTGCCATCTAATTCCTGCCGCCAGTGGGCTACGTCGCCCGCCGGTCCGTAGCAGTAAATCATGCGCATGGGTGTGTCTCCGGTGTTGGTCAATTGGTGAAAAATTTTGTGCGGAATGTAGACGGCTTGTCCGCCATGCACGCTAAGTTTCTCTTCGCCCAAACACATTTCTCCCTCGCCTTCCACGATGAAGTAAATTTCTTCCTGCTCCTGGTTATGCCAAGGGACCTGGCCTCCGTTCGGTTCCAGCGTGACGTTGCCAATGGAGAAATGGGTGGCCTGGATGGGGCTTGCGCCTCCTACCAGATTTTGCGTTTTGCGGCGGGCCGGGTAGGTGCGTCCGGCTATTTCGGCTAAATCGGCGACGATCATGTTAGCTCCAAAAAGTTAAATATGGTTTGTTTTGAATGACGCGCAAAAGATAAAGCGCGACTTCGCGGGCATGATAATCACCCCACATGCAGGATTCTCCGCGGGGAACGCGGTCCTTGCTGGGCGCATCATCCCAACCGTTGGGCCGGTGATAAACGGCATGCAAAATGAGTCCTTGGTGATCGGCATCCGTACTGAGGTACGGCTCATCGAACAATGCGTTGCAGACGGTGAGGCCCGCGCGCCAGTAATGCTGGTTATCGAGATAGCGGCCCAAGCGCAGCAAGCCTTGCGCGGCGATTGCGGCGGCTGAGCTGTCCACCGGTTCATGCGAATTGTATGGGTCAGAAGGCTTCGCGCCCCAATCGCCCAGCTTATACAATTGCGGCGCGCCGGTATCCCAATAGGGAATGCCGTCGGTTGGCGAATGCTGAATATAAAAATCGCAGGTAGCTTCAGCGGCTTTACGCAGGAACGCTTCAATCATCGCTCGCCCGCCGTGCGGCTTGAGTTCGCCGTCCGGTAACGCAGCGAGAAATTCTAACTGCTCCGCAAAGCCGCACATGGCCCAGGCGAGGCCGCGTGTCCAGGTAGTGAAGGGCGAAAAGCCCTGTTGTGAATTCGGGCAGCGATAATTGCCGTCAGTCACGTTGAAGATGCCTTCATGCGCAGTGCGGCCACGTATATCGTATTCGTCGCGCCCTTCGCCGTAGTAGACGGAATATTTGGCGGTCGAGTGTGCGTGTTGCACAAGGCGATCCAACAGGGAGATGCGTCGGTCGTTCTCGCCCATCAGGGGGTGTCCTAAACGATGCGCCAGGGCCAGCGCGCGCAGCGAGCGAATGGTATCGACAAACAAGGAGTGCGGCCCATTGAACGAGTGAATGTAGCCGCCTCCATCCGAGGTACTGGTCCAACGGGCAGCTTGCACCGCGCCGGAAATTTTCAGAGCCAGTTCATAGAAATTTTGCTCCCAGGCTCGGGCGGTAATTCGGCCTTCGTTCATTAGCCTCAGCAGGTTCCCGTAGGTGCTGACATTGTTGAAGCCGTGATCATGCACGCCGATGTGCGAAACATGCGGCGCCATATAGGAGACGGTGTGAGCACGGCCGGCTTCGAGGAAGGATGGCTCGCCGGTGGCGTCGAACTGCAAGATTTCCGCGCCGAATTGAAAGCCTTGGGTCCATTCGGTCCAACCGCGGCTGGTGTATTTGCCTTGTATGGTGTAAACGGGTGCGCCCTGTTCGGGATGCCAGGAGCTTTCGAGGGACTGGATTTTTCGCGCGGAATGCTCAAAGACGGCGATGATCTTTTTTTCCAGTTTCGCGGGAGTAAGGTCTTCTTGGATCTTAATCATGAATTACCAGCGTTGATGAACCAGCGGCGCGATCTTTTGGCGATAAATTGCCTCCACCGCATCCATCGTTTTATCGTTCAGCGGTCTTAAATCGGAAGCGGCGCAATTGGCGGCAACCTGATCGGGCCGTTTTCCGCCGGGGATAGCGCACGTCACGGCGTCGAACATAAGAATCCAGCGCAAGGCAAATTGCGCCAGCGTCACGCCTTCGGGAACTAAGGCACGCAATTCTTCGACCGCTTCCAGAGCCACTTCGTAATCGACACCGGAAAAGGTCTCGCCTTTATCGAACCTTTGCCCTTGACGATTGAACTGACGGTGATCATCCGCCGCAAATTGCGAATCGCGGTTGAACTTTCCGCTCAACATGCCACTCGCTAGCGGAACGCGCGCCAATATACCTACGTTCTTTTTCTTCGCTTCGGCAAATAGCAACGTGGCGGGGCGCAGGCGGAAGCAGTTGAAGATGATCTGGATGGTTTTTACGTTCGGATATTCGATGGCCTTCAGCGCCTCTTCCACGCGCTCCACGCTGACGCCGTAATGCTTTATTTTTCCCGCCGCGGTCAAATCGTCGAGATAACCGAACACTTCCGGACAGTAATAGAGCGCGGTGGGCGGGCAATGGAGCTGCAGTAGATCGAGAGAATCAGTGGAGAGATTGCGCAAACTATCTTCTACCCAGGCAGTCAGGTTTTCGCGCGTGTAGCCGTCTACGGTTTGCGACGGCAAACGCCTACCCGCTTTGGTGGCCACCACGATGTGCGCTTTACGGTCGCGCTTCAATTGAGCGATCAGGCGCTCGCTGCGGCCTCCTCCGTACACGTCGGCGGTGTCGATGAAGTTCACGCCGCTGTCGATGGCCTGGTTGAGCGCGGCCAAGGATTCGGTATCATCCACCGGGCCCCACGCGCCGCCAATGGCCCAGGCGCCGTAGCTGATGTCAGAAACCGTAAAACCGGTTTTTCCTAATATTCTGTATTGCATAGTTGTTTTACAGTTTGCCTGTTATGTCCTGTGTTTCGGCCTTTATGGTTTGATTCGAAATCTGCAGTTCCAACAATTGAAAGACAATTGCGGTCAGAATCAGAAAACAACCCAAGAAGAACAGCGGAAGAGTGGCAAAACCCAGCATAGAACGCCAAAGCGTGGCGCTAATAATGAGGGCCATGGCGATGAAGCAGCCTACCGCGGCGTACAAAATCCGCACGGCCGTGGCGACCAGAACTACGCGCCTCTGAAAGGGCCGCATCTCGCTCGCGATGATCAGGCGCCGTTCCTGGGTGCAGTTATCGTAGCGGTATTCATGCGTTAACGCCCGGATGCGATCGGAGATGGAGATGTAGCGCGAATTGACTCCGGAAATCAAAATCGCGGTTGACGATACCAGCACAACGGGGGTGACTCCCGCGGCCAGCACTGAGAGTGGATCATTTGGACTTCCTGATGCGAACACTTCGACATGTTCCCACAGATAGCGGCTATTTCAAAAATCCACTTGCGCCGGAGCCGGTTGCGCTTAATTCGTCGTTCAGCGGGTCATCCAGCGCCAGCAGCTTTCGCAATTCCGGGGTCAGATGCGCTTGCGTTTCCGGCCGCAGGAGACGTTTTTGATATTGCTGCTGTGGTTTATCCGAACGGCAGAAGAAGCCGTGGAGCGCGCGGCGGTGGCCGGAGGTTCGATTCGCGGTTCCACCGTGCCAGCCGTGAGTGTTCATGACGACCACGCTTCCGGCTGGAGCTAGCAACAACACTTCTTGCGGGTGCGGCGCCGCAAGATCCGCCATTTCAGCGTTTGGCAGTTTCCGCCAATTCTGCGAACCGGGAATCATGCGCGTGGCGCCGTTTTGTTCCGTGAAATCGTCGAGCAGCCAGATGGTGTTGCAGACCCAATAGCCGTTTTCATCCGGTAGAGCGGCGGCGTCGCAATGCAGCGGCTGCGCCTCGTTTGAATACGGATTAGCGGAGCGGGCGTTGAAGCTGCTGAGCTTGAAATTCCCGCCTAACACGTGCCGGACCAACTCCAGCACTTGGGGCATGGCGATTAGCTTTTCGAAGATTGCGCCTTTGTCTACCAAGTTTGCAAGCCGCAGGGAGCCGGGTTCGAGGCGAAATTCGGAGCCGGCGTTTTCGCCTTCGGCCGCGTACAACTCTTCCACGCGCTCACGCACTTCAGACAGCGTTTCCGAGGACAGAAAGTTCTTTAATACGACGTAGCCGTCCGTATCGAGCTGTTGCCGTTGATCGGGAGACATGGCTTATTTCCCAAAGACCGCGTTTAGTGCGGCCTGACCGATGGCTTCGTCCACCTCGGAAGCAGCGCCGCTGACCCCGATTCCACCGATAGTATCGCCATCTATTTTAATCGGTAAGCCGCCTTGATTGGGAAATGCATTCGGGAAAGCCAGCAGTGCGGTATTTCCATTTTTGACAGAATCCTGCGCGGTCTTGGAGGGTTGCCGGTAATAAGCCGCATGCCGCGCTTTCTTCTGAGCGAACACGATGGTGTTGAGAGTGGCGCCATCCAGGCGCTCCAGGAAGAGTAAGTTCAGGCTGTCATCCACAACGCAGATAGTCACATGCACGCCGCGCTTTTGCGCTTCGGCTTCGGCAGTGGTCACCAGCGCTTTAATGGTGGCGGAATTGAGCACTTTGCGGGTGGTTAATTCGGCGGGCCGCAGCAAGGTTGTCAACAGCAGCACGGTTGCGAATAGCTTTGCGGTTTTCATGGATTTCCCTTTTAGTTTTGAAACCCACCAAGCATATCACCGGGAAACCCGGCTGAGAATCTCGTAAATCCGTTCCACCCAGGATTCGTGTTCCGGCTTCATTAACACTGAGCGCAGGCACAGAATGTTTTCCTGATCGGGTTGTAGTTCAGGCCAGCGTTCACAAAAGAAAGATACGGGTAGATGAATCAGTGCAAGATGGAGTTGCTGTTTCGCCGCGTCGTCGAAGATTTGTTGAGCCAATGTGGAAGAGGCTGAAACCGAGGGTGCACGACACGCCCAGACGACGATATCCAGTTCAGGATCAAAGGGTACGACGAAGCGGTCATCATTCTTTAGTTTTTGCGTCAATGCCAGGGCCGCCCGGCGCGAGGATTCCAAGCCTTTTGCGAATTCGCCGTTGCGGACCAGGGGAAGCAAGCGTTGGGTGGCCCAAAGGGCGACCGCGGCCGCGCCGGGGCGCGAGCATTCCAGGCTGATTTCGCCGAGATGCAATTCGTTTGAGGAGAAATAGGTGTAGGGAGAATGATGTTTGTAGAGGCTGCCTACCGCGAGATCACGGAATAGGACGCAGCCGCACCCGTATGGCTGTAGGCCGTGTTTGTGAGGATCGACGACGATGGAATCGGCTTCCGCTATTTGGTCGAAGGCGCTTCGAGCTTCCGGCGCAAGATTTCCCGTGATGCCGAAATAGCCGCCATAGGCTGCATCCACGTGTAGCCGGAAGCCAAAGCGTTCGCGCAGGCGTAGAATTTGCGGCAGAGGATCGACGGACCCCACGCCGGTGGTTCCTAATGTGGCAACCACGCAGCCGATGCCGCCGCGTAAAAGCATTTGTTCGAGCGCCGGAATATCCATGCGCCCGCGGCTGTCCACCGGCGCCTTTTCGAACGGCAACTGCAAGACACCGGAGATGCGTTCGTGCGTGTAGTGGGATTGTGCGGAGGCGACAATTTTCTTTCCGGGTTGCAATTGCCCAGCAACCCAAAGCGCTTCCAGATTCGCCATAGTGCCGCCGCCGGTGAGATGCCCCAAATGCGTTTGCCAGCCGAACATGGCGGCCAGCGAGGCTACGGCTTCTTTTTCCATGGCGGAACTGGCGCGACCGCCATCCAAGGCGTGATTGTTCGGGTTGATCCAGGTGGATAGCGCATACGCGGCCCGCGCGATGGGATGCGGCGGTTTCAGCATCTGCCCGGCGTAGAGCGGATGAAAGTAAGGATAGTTGTCGCCCAGGCGGGCGGCTACTTCGCTCATCACCGCTGCCATTTCATTGAGATTGGGGGCGGGAGGGTCCGCTGACGGCAGGTTGGAAAAGGAGCTTTCTAGTTCCGTGAGCGCGGTGGTTAGCAAGGCAGGGGTATGTTGCTCAAGTAGCATTTATATATAATCACAACTCTGGTTATCACCGTCTTTGAAATGCTTGTAAGATTTAAGTAAGGACCGTAAGCATGGTAGATACGGATATTGATTGGATGGCCTGCGAGTTGATCGAGACAATCCCCGGCAAAGTATCGGGCCGGCCCATCGTGCGCGGAACACGCATTTTACCGGACGCTATCGTTGACAGCTACGATCTGGGAGAGACAATCGACGAACTTCTCGAGGGATTCCCTTCCCTCTCTGTCGCCCAGATTCAACGCTTGATCGAGTTTGCACATACTCAACGAGCACAGCGCAACGCGTGAAAGTGTTGCTCGACGAAAATCTCGACCACGGTCTGCGTCATTATTTGGGCAACCACGAGATTTTCACGGTCAGCTATATGGGTTGGGCCGGACTTAAGAATGGCGAACTATTAAGAGCAGCCGAAGAAAGAGGAATGGAGGTATTGGTTACAGGTGATCGAACCCTTAATTATGAGCAGAACCTTACCGGGCGGCGGCTCGCCATCATATCGCTGTCAGCAATCCAATTACCTATTCTCAAAAAGAACCTGTCTCAGATTCTAGCCGCCCTCGACAACGTAGTCCCTGGTTCTTTTCAAGCTGTCGAGTGTGGTGTGTTTAGCCGCAAACGCGATGTACCCGGCAAAGGGTTCGTTGCGCCTTAGAACGGCGGGTCATGCGTTCCAGTATTTCCGCCGCCAAGCAAATGACTGTGGAAGCGGCTGTAGCTAAAATAGACCGCCAAGCCGATTACCATCCAGGTCAGGAACGCTGTCCAGGTAAGCGAGCCAAGCCCCAACATGAGCAGGAAATTCACCAAGACTCCTAGAATCGGAAAGACCGGAACCCAAGGAGTTCTGAACGGGCGAGGCAAGTCCGGGTCCGTCTTGCGCATAATAATGACGCCTAAACAGACAAGCACAAACGCGAACAGGGTTCCGATACTAGTTAAGTTTCCCAGTTGCGCGATGGGCGTGAAGGCCGCGCCCAACGACACGAAAACCATCAACAGCAGGTTAGACCGCCAAGGCGTTTGAAATTTGGGATGCACGTCGGAAAATAGTTTTGGCAGCAAACCATCGCGCGACATGGAATAGAACACGCGCGATTGGCCGAGGAGCATCACCAGAATCACGCTAGTCAGGCCCAGCAGCGAACCGAGTTTCATAAGCTTTCCGATCCAAGGCAATCCGTTCATACGATCCACCGCCACCGCCAGCGGCGCGGCGACGTTCAAGTCCTTGTAATTGACCACGCCGGTCAACACCATTGAGTAAAGGATGTAAAGCACCGTGCAAATCGCCAGGGAACCGATGATGCCGATAGGCATGTCCCGCTTGGGATTCTTGGCCTCCTGCGCGGCGGTTGAGACTGCGTCAAAGCCGATATAAGCGAAGAAAATTTGCCCCGCGGCGGCGAGCACGCCGCTCCAGCCAAAGGCTCCGAACTCGCCCGTCGTGTTGGGCGGTACGAAGGGCGTGTAATTGGATTTGTCGATGTAGAAGTAGCCGGCAATGATGAATAGAATCACCACCACCACTTTGATAAAAACAATGACGGAATTGAAGCGCGCGGATTCCTGCACTCCGATGATGAGAATAATCGAAATAGCC
>DASXGT010000127.1:0-7673 GCA_036488895.1 Bryobacteraceae bacterium
CGGCATCGCGGGTTGGCGGAGGCTTGAAATCGAAATCGGTCCTTCTCTTTCTCTGCAATGGGGCGGCGGGGTCCAATGGTGCAAGCGCGACGGCAAACTCAGCGACGCGATGAAGAAACATGTGCGCGAGCGCCAGACCTGGGGATATCCCATCCGCTTAGTCGATCAAAATGAGCTGACGCGTCTGCTGCCTTATGCCGAAACCGGCGGTGTCGGCGCGGCAAATTTCGCCGATCAGGAAGGGACCGTCGATCCGGTCGTAGCCGCCAAGGTCCTCGTTGCGAAGGCGCAGTCATTCGGCGTCCAGCTCATTTATCCCTGCGAGGCCGCGGGTATCAAAACATCGAATGGACGTGTCAATGCGGTGCAGACAACTCAGGGTGTAATGGAATGCGATTCTTTCGTATTGGCCACCGGTAACAGCACAATGGACCTTGCCGCCAAAGCCGGAATGAATGTGCCGTTGAAAGAATCAAAAGGCATCCTCGCGCATACCGCCCCACGGTCACGATTAGTCAACCGGGTAGTCATGCCCCCTGGTTGTAACATCAAGCAAAATGTGGACGGCCGCGTGGTGACAGGCACGAATTTTGAGGATACGGGCAGCCTCCAGGCAACCCTTGATGTCGGCCAGCAATATCTCGCGGCGGCCGCGTCTTATGTGCCGCAACTGAAGACAGCTCGCATTGAGTACATGACGCTCGGCTATCGTGTGATGCCCAAGGACGGGCTTCCCATTGTCGGGCATTCACCCAATCTTCCCAATCTCTATGTCGCGGCTATGCACAGCGGGATGACTCTGGCTCCCGTGATCGGAGAGTTAGTCTCGCTGGAAATCCTGGAGCAAGCCAGCGTCGACCTGCTCGACCCTTTCCGGCCTGCACGGTTCGCTTAGCGCGAAAGCCACCTATATGCGCACGCTATTTCTGATCCTCTCCGCCGCCACGCTCCTCAAAGCCCAGCCGCCGCATACTCTGGACGCCTGGCCCGGCGCGGCGCCCAAGCTCGACGGTGTCCTCTCACCCGGCGAATGGAACGATGCGACTCGATTCACTGGTGTTCTCGAATGGACTCATACCTTCACGCCCACCACCGATCCGCGCGATCTCGCCCTCACCGCCTACGTCAAGCACGATGGTAAACGTCTCTACTTCGCCTTCGACGTTACCGACGACATTCTGTATGGCATCGACACGCCCCGTTGGCTGCCCCCCGAAAATCCGAACGCGCATGCGTTGACGCGGGCAGGCTTCCCCTGGTTCGGTGACGAGATGGAATTGCTGATCAACGCAACCAACAAATGGACCGGGCACGAAAACGCGGCGGGCAGCGGCGCGTCCTGGCAGATGGTCTGCAATCTCACCAAATCGCGTTTGGGCGGCATCGGCAAAGGCGGATTACTGGAGGGAGAGCCGCGCTCCAAGCTGAGCGCCTGGAACACCTATCAAAGTTGGATTGTAAGCGGCGCGCAGCAGGCAGCCGTGCGCCGCAAGCCAACCGGCAAAGGCTATATTATCGAGTGGTCCGTCAGTTTCAATCCTTGCCTGGAAGTGGAGCCGGGTAAGTTCTATTCGCCCGGCATGGGCGACCGCGACATGGGACTCAACATCGCCCTGGGCGACCTTGATACTCCTGAGAAAGGCGCGGGCAACTTCGGACACTTCCATCATGAAGATTGGTTCGCCGGCGACCCCAAGCGCCGGACGGAACTCCGCGAATGGGGCACCCTTCGCATCCACGCATCGCGCCGTGCTCTGCCTTGATAAGCTTTCGGACATGCGTTCATTCCCCTTTGCTCTGGCAGTTCTCGCGTCCATTACGCTTACGGCGTTTCCGGCTGCTGCTTCTACATTGTGGAACTGGGATTACTCTGCTCCTGGGATTACCGCCAGTGGAACTCTGACGACTGATGACAGTCCCGAAGCGAATGGTGGTTATCCGATTACAGGTATCACCGGCGTTCGAAATAGCGAAACGATCACCGGCCTGCAACCCGTAGGCACGGCTATCCCAGGCAACGAGCCCTTTGTTGTCGATAACCTGGTCTTTGTTGGCCCTGGGCCGCAACTGACCAGCCACGGATTTGGATTTTCCATCGCCGACGGCAATTTTTCCAATCCGTTCTACGCCGATTTTCTGCCGACGCCGGGGTACTTGGAGTTTTACTCAACGCCGCCATTTACATTCGGCTCGCCCGGGCCTGAAGATTCTGAGCTTCCTGTCCAGTTTTCAGCGGCGCCGGTAGCAGCGCCTGAACCGGCTAGTTACGCGCTGGTGTTCGCCGCATTGGCGCTCATCACATTCCAGGCCAGCATCCGCCGCAGGCCTTCTTTGAGCGGGATCAACGGCTGTAAACCCAACTCCACGCGTGCGCGCTCGACGGAAGGAACATAACGGCTAGGCTCGGCGCCCGGAACGGGCATCCGCGCGATTTCGATCTGACATGCCAGGTTCGTTGCCGCGGCGACGGCTTGTGCTAACTGCTGGATGGTTACTTCTTCACCGGAGCCGACATTGTACGGTCGCGCGGATTCGCCGTGAATCAGTAACGTCCAAAGCCAGATCGCCATATCGGCCGCGTACAAATACGACCGGTAGGGCGTGCCGTCGCCCGCAATGTGAATCGGGCCTCCGCGCAATGCGTCCCGGATAAAATTGCCTGCCGCGAAGTTGATGTCGAGGGGCAGATACGGACCAGTGAAAGCAAATAGCCGTGCGATGACGGCGGCGAAACCGGATTGGCTAGCATGGCTCGCGCATAAAGACTCGGAGATGCGTTTCGCATGTCCATAATCGGTGCACGGCGCGCCGGCGTAGTCTTCCGGAATATGCGTTATGCTTGGAGGCTGTTTACCGTACACCGCGCCGGAGCTTGTGAATAACAACCGCTTGACACCGCAAATTCGCGCGAATTCCAGGACCCGCTGGGTGGCTTCAATATCACTCAGCATCGAGCCGGTGTTGGCCGCCGCATGAATAACAAAGGGAAATTCGCCTTCGGGGAATGCAAATGCGTTTGCCTCGCCGTGAATGAATGAGATGGACGGGTCTGCGTGAAACGCTTTCTGATTTCTAGTCAGCAGCACGGCGCGTGCGTTCAGGTTCAGCCGCCTGTTGGCCCAAACTAGGCTTTCGACTAACCATGTGCCGACGAAGCCGGTCCCCCCGGTGATAAAGATATTCGCGCCGCGCAGCGAATCCCAAACACGCGAAGTATGCGCGAGGACATGATCCAGATCCTGTTCGAGCACATGCGGCATGTGCGCTTAAAGCGTGGCTAGGTGTGAGACTGGCATCTTATGAAACGCATCCACGATATATTCCAGCATGTTCGGAGAAAGCCCCGGATAAACGCCGATCCAAAACACCTGATTCATGATGAAGTCGGTATTTTTGAGCGACCCCACAACGCGATGTTTGATGTCTCGATAAGCCGGTTGGCGCAGTAAGTTGCCGCCGAATAACAGGCGCGTGGCGATTTTGCGGCCTTCCAGAAAGGCAATCACCTGATTGCGATTGAAGGGCGCGCCTGGCCGGACTGCAATAGGAAAACCGAACCAGCTTGGCTGGGAGTTAGGCGTGGCTTCCGGCAGGATAAAGAACTCCTGCAAATCTTTCAAGCCTTCCCAAAGCGTATTGAAATTTTCCTGGCGCGTGGCGATGAACCCCGGCAGCTTCTTTAATTGTGAAACGCCGACCGCCGCCTGCATATCGGTCATTTTCAGGTTGTAGCCGATGTGCGAGTAAGTGTATTTGTGATCGTAACCGCACGGCAGCTCGCCGAGCTGCCAATCGAACCGTTTGCCGCAAGTATTTTCCTTGCCGGGCTCACACCAGCAATCGCGGCCCCAATCACGGAAAGATTCCACGATAGTTTTGAGCAGCGGTTTTTCCGTCAGTACGCAGCCGCCTTCGCCCATGGTGATGTGATGCGCGGGGTAAAAACTAACCGTCGCTAAATCCCCGAATGTGCCGGTTTTTTGCCCGTTGTAAGTGGCCCCCACTGCATCGCAGCAATCTTCCACCAGCCAAAGATCATACTTACGGACGAATTCCAACACGGCCGCAACATCAAACGGATTGCCTAGCGTGTGCGCAATGACTACGGCGCGCGTACGCTCCGAGCGCGCCTCTTCCAGTATGCGGACATCGATGTTGTAAGTGGGAATCACCTCATCGACAAACACCGGAACGAGTCCGTTCTGAATAATGGGGTTGACGGTGGTGGGGAAGCCTGCCGCCACGGTGATCACCTCGTCACCGGGCTTCAAACGCTTATCGCCAAGCTTCGGAGAAGTCAACGCTGTGACCGCCAGAAGATCGGCCGACGAGCCCGAGTTCACTAGTGTTGCCGTGCGAACGCCGAACCAGCGGGCGAATTCCTTTTCAAACTGCGCCGCAAATCGTCCGGTGGTGAGCCAGAAGTCGAGCGACGAATCCACCAGTGAGCGCACGTCCTCGGCGTCAAATACACGCCCGGAAACGGGCACCGCGCTTTGGCCCGCAACGAACGGCCGCTGCGGGAATGCCAACTGATGATATTCGTTGACTAACTCGAGAATTTGGGCCCGTAGGCTCTCAGCAGTGGAGCTCATCTCTTACTGTCCTTCAATAAAATTCCGGTACCACTGAACCGTCTTTGTCAAACCCTCATCCAGCGTGAAGAGCGGATGCCAGTTCAGTTGAGTGCGCGCCCGCTCGGCGCTGAGGTATTGATGCACAATCTCATTCGAGGCCTCATTCCGGATATCGGGCACAAGCGTGGAATTCATCTTTTGCAAGATCATCGTGACCAATTCGGTCACGGTGACTTGAATTTCGTTGGAAAAATTGTAGCCCTGGCCGCGCACTTGCGGGTCGCCTTGCAACAAGCGTTCTGCCAGCAGCATATAGGCGGCCGCGCCGTCTTCCACATAGAAATAATCGCGCACGAACTTACCATCCGAACGGATCACGGGACGCTCGCCGCGCAGCACGGAGCGAATGGTGCCGGGCACGATGCGATTCCAATTCAGGTCACCGCCGCCGTAGAAATTTCCACAGCGCGTAATAGACACGGGTAGCCCGTAGGTTTTACCGTAGGTCTGCGCGATGAGGTCGGCGCAAGATTTGCTGACATCGTAAGGATGACGGCCTTCGAGTGGCGCGCTTTCGGAGTAGGGAAGCAGCTCCTGGTCACCATAGGCCTTATCTGACGATGCGATCACAATGGCCTTTACCGTGGGCGAAAGGCGGCCTGCTTCGAGCACGTTCCAGGTTCCGGCAATGTTGCTTTCGAACGTCGAAATAGGATTGCGGTTCGCAATACCCACGATGGTTTGCGCGGCCAGATGAAAGACCGTATTAATCTCATACTCGCCCAGCGTACGGTCAATCAATTCGCGGTCGCGGATGTGTCCGCGAACCACTTTGACCTGGCTCAAGGTTCCGCTGCGAACCAATTCGCTCTGCGGCACCCAATCGCGCACCAGGCAGACAACGTTGGCGCCCGCTTCAATCAACCGGCGCGTCAGCCAACTGCCTACTAATCCAGTGGCTCCGGTAACCAAGACCGGTCGGTCGCGCCAAATATTATTCTGTGTATGACTCATTCCCATGTTTTCCAAGGCGCTTGGCCCGATTTCCATAAATCGTTCAGCAACTGGTATTCGCGGTAGGTATCCATGGCGAAAAAGAATCCATCATGGTGATACGCCATTAACTCGCCCGCCGCGGCCAGGCGTTCCAGCGGCTCGCGTTCCAGAATGGTTTGGTCGCCATCGATATAGTTAAAGACTTCCCGCTCAAAAACAAAAAAACCAGCGCTGGCCCAAGCATCGGACTTGGGCTTTTCGATAAAGTTTTGTACCTGCTTCGCGGCGTTGATGTCTAGGATGCCGAAACGGGATACTGGCCGGAAGGTAGTGACGGTAGCTATTTTGCCGTGGCTCATGTGAAACGCCAAAAGCTTGTTGATGTCCACATCACTCACGCCGTCGCCATAGGTCAGCATAAAGCGGTCTTCGTTCTCCAAATATTTAGCGGCGCGCTTCAGGCGTCCGCCGGTCATGGATTCCGCGCCCGTATCGGCCAGCGTGACCATAAAATCCTGCTCTTCGTGGTGGGCGTTATATCGAATTTCAGCTTTTTTCCCTAAACAAATCGTGAAGTCATTGTTCATGGCTTCATAGTTCAGGAAATAGTCTTTGATCATGTCGCCGCGGTAGCCGAGGCACAAAATAAAGTCGCGAAAGCCGTGGTGCGCATACGTTTTCATGATATGCCACAGGACGGGACGCCCGCCCACATCCACCAACGGTTTGGGCCGGAATTCGGTTTCCTCGCGCATGCGAGTGCCCAATCCGCCGCAGAGTATGACTACCTTCATCGGCCAATTGTACCTGTTTGCCGTAGGACTAACGTTTTTTGAAATGCTACTGTAATGTCGCCTCTGGGAGCTCCCTCGGCGACAGCCAGAGCGATAGTTTTTCGGCCAGTGCCTCGCGGCGCACCGGTTTTGACAGGTAGTCGTCCATTCCCACCGCCAAACATCGCTCGCGCTCTTCTTGGAACGCATTAGCGGTCAACGCGATGATGGGCGTGTGTTCCGTATGTTGCATGCGCCGAATCTCTTGAGTGGCCGTGAAGCCATCCATTTCTGGCATCTGGCAATCCATGAGAATCATGTCGTAGCGGTCTTGACGCACGGCCTCTATCGCTTCCAGTCCGTTGGATGCCAGTTGGACGGCAAATCCGAGACGTTCCAGCATGATTTGCGCCACTCGTTGATTGATGAGATTGTCTTCCACCAGGAGTACTCGTCCGCGTTTGGGTTCCAGGGGGGTCTGGAGGGGCGCGGCGGCTGGCGGCTTGAGGCTTTCATTAACTGCTCCCAGCGCTTCGCTCATGAATTCCAGCAGCCTGGCGCGGCGAATGGGTTTCAGAAGATGGTAAACCTGTTTCCCCTCCTTCGACAGGACTTCCGCGGATTCGCGGCGGCTGGTGAGCAGCACGATAGGGGCTTTGGAACGAATCGTTTCTGAATTAGGGTTATCGGTACTAAGCAAGATTAAGTCGAAGTCGTCCGCCGCATCTGTGATCAACATGCCGCAATAGCGCAAATGTTGTTCCAGAATCCGGCGGCTGAAGGGGTCTTGATCCATCAACAGTACGCGTTTGCCCGCCAATGCTGGAAAAGCAGGTTGTACCTGTGGAGCGGGTCTGTCACTGACGAACAGATTGGCGGTAAACCAGAACGTGCTTCCCTTGCCTGGCTCGCTTTCCAGGCCGACTTCGCCACCCATCATTTCAGAGAGCCGCTTTGAGATTGCCAATCCAAGTCCGGTACCACCGTATTTCCGCGCGGCGGAGGTATCGGCTTGCGAGAAGCTCTGGAACAAGCGTGTTTGCGCTTCAGTCGAAATGCCAATGCCGGAATCGATGACGGCGCAGCGAAGCAGCACGCGGTCCGGAGCAACCGGCTTTTTGCTGACGCGGACAGAGACACTACCGCTGCCGGTGAACTTGATGGCATTGGAAAGAAAATTTAGAAGAATCTGGCGCAGCCGGTTGGGGTCGCCCATCAACGGGATGTCGTCATCGTCTTCCAGCCACGCGGCCAGTTCAAGATGTTTCCTCCGGGATAGCACGGCTACCATCTCAGTAGTCTCTTCCACCAGTTCGCGCAGGTCGAA
>DASXGT010000229.1:0-12622 GCA_036488895.1 Bryobacteraceae bacterium
TCTGCCAAATAGCCGATCGCTTCCATCCGGCGCTTTTCTAACGCATCGAAATCACGAGTCACTCCCCGCGCGTTACCCATACACTCAGTCAGACGTTGGAGATCACCTGAGAGTTCCGCTATATTATGCGGAACTCAATAATCATGACTAAGCGCTGACATACTTCAATCGGGTATCTGGCTCCCGGACAACCAGATAGGCGCCTCAATTCACGAAAAGATCTTTGGGCTGCGCCCAAACTAGAGTACCCGTCCATTTGCCTGGGGTGGGCCAACTCTCTCTTAAAAGACTTTTATTTTGGCTGCCGAGTAATTTAGGCTCAGCCGATAGGAGTGTGTGGGGCAATACAATCTACACACACGTTTCGGAAAACTTCTATCCCGGTTTCTTGGTCTATCGGTGCTCGCCGTTAGTTCGGTGACCGCAGCCGGGGTAAACTGCAACAACCAAACCGGTGATGGGGCGATGATTCAGGTTGCTGTCAACGCAGGGGGGACAGTTGTTCTGAATGGTTCTTGTGCGCTTGGCAACTCGATCATCACGGTCAACAACCCTGTGACGATTACCGGCTCGGCACAGCTAAACAGTACATCCGCTAATGCATTCGTCGTTTCCTCGGATAATGTCTCCATCTCTGGCCTCACCTTCAATGGCGCTGGCCTCTGGCTGAACAAGACTCCGACACAAACGGGGTTCATATTCACCCGTAACACAATTCAAAACACCCATGGAGCGAATGCCATTTCCGCTGACGGCATTCTCATCAAGGGCAATATTTCAGGTAACACCTTTACGGGCATAGCACCCGATGGTTTTGCCAACGCCACCTTCGCTTCTCTGGGGTTCGGCGCTTGCTACACCCACGGTGGTTGTGACACTCCCGGCGTCGGCATCCAGATATGGGCAGGTATCGATCAAACCATTATTGAGAACAATCACTTCGATTTGATCGCTAATGACGGTATGCATATCGGATGGAATGCTATCGGCGCTGATTCACAGTACTTCCTGACGAAGAACAACAGCATCAGCTATAACACCTTCAGCCGCGTGCACCGAATCGGTATTGAAGCGCAAGCCATCTGGGCTTGGCCGAACTGCGGCTTCGGCCGTCGAGAGCAATGCGATGCCGGGCATGACTTCAGCATCAACACCAAGATCGCGGGCAACTACTTCCATGACGCCTTCCTTTCCTACGTCGACACCTACGCGTACTCGCTGGCCCTGTCCGGTCCTGGCAACTACATCAACAACGCTGGCCTTGCAAACGTTGACAGCGGACCGTTGGGTTACGGCATCGAGGATATGGGACAGAACGTCCTCACGCAAGGCAACGTAATAGCCTCTAATTATCTCCCCAGCTCCAACCCGCATGGTTGGGGAGCGGATATCATCTACGGCGCTCAACGACCGGGAACTGCGTTTACTACCCAGAACAACATCCTTTGTGGTGACAAATCGACGACGAAAAACTTTGGGCGAGAACCCTTCTCCAGTGGTGCCGCTGTCAACCAATACAACTTCATCGCCAACACCTGCCCCAATGCCGGAGCGCTAACCACGAGCAACATTGCTCTCGCGTTCGTTGCCCCGGATCAATCGCCGACCACTGGGATCTGGAACATCACGGTCAACAGTGCGCTGCCGATCAAGAATGTCCAATTCTTTATCGACGGTTCACAGACGCCACTCGTCACGCAGGAAATCCAAGACGTGAGTACGACGTTCGCCACCGACCGCAACTGGCTCTATCACGCGAACGTGGAAGCCGCGACGCTCGCGCCTGGGGCGCATACAATCACCGCGACGGCCACCGACGTGAGCGGGACGATCAAGAGCATTACACAAAGCCTGACGGGCGGCGGCCCTATCATCGATCCGCAGGTGCCGGTGTTTCAAGCGACACCTAATCCGTTGGCTTTTGGCTCACAGCTCAAAGGCACACCCAGTGCTAAGCAGACCGTGACGATCACCAACACCGGCAGTGCGCCGTTGGTGATCTCGGACATCACATTAGGTGGGGCGAATGCCCCCGACTTCCAAGCGATGAACAACTGTAATTCCCCGTTGGCCGCGAATCTTACTTGCATGGTCACAGCGATCTTTAGGCCCACAACCACGGGGGCTGAGAACGCGTTCTTGTCCTTCGCGGACAACACAGCAGACACGCCTCATCAGATAACTCTCTCAGGAACCGGCACGGCTGCGCCGCTGCCTATTGGCCCGCTGCCTACCAACCTGCCGAAGGGAATGATCCTCTGGCTCGCGAATGACATCGGAGTCGAGGCATCCGCGACCGGCGTGAGCGCCTGGCGTGATCAATCCGGTAACGGTGCCGATGCTCTACAAGGCATTCCCGCATCTCAACCTACGCTGGTTGCCGGGAACTCCGGCATGAAGGCCCTGGCATTCGACGGTAAGGCCCAGTCCATGTCCATTTCGGGCGTGCCGATCAACGGCCTAACCGGCATGACGGTCTTTATCGTGTCGTCCGCGGACGTAGACGTGCTCGATGCGGGCTATGGCCTGAAGGCGCTCCTCTACTGGCCCGAGTCAGCGTCCTGGGGTGGCACGTACTTCGGGACGTATCAGACCTCAGCTCACTTCCGCTTCGGCACCACGCAGGCCGGGAATGAGAACACCGTCCCGATTGCCTTTAGCCGCACGCAGTCGTTTGGGTTGAACGAGTGGGTGCACAATGGAACGTCCGACACCATGCTATTGAATGGCCGGGGCGTGGGCTTCTTCCCCCGCAAACAGGCGTCGATCAACGGCGTGACCTCGGCGGTCGTGCTCGGGAGCGCCCTCAACAATTCATTCTTCTCCGGTGACGTATCGGAGATTCTCGTCTACAACCGAGCACTCAGCGATGCGGAGCGTCAGGCGGTGGAAGGGTATTTGATGGGTAAATACCGGCTGTAAACAAAATGGGCGGGATGAAGTGATCCTCATCCCGCGTCTGTTTCGATCAAAAGTTCCATTGAACCTAAATCTGGGCCAGTTCACTACAGCAGAACAACGGCCTTTTGTTCAAAAGGTCGTAAAGTCGCCAAACCGGACGGTGACTCCTAAAACTGAACGGTTTATGGGCGCGATCTGACGAAAATACGTCAGAGCAGTTTTGTGGTTACCTTCGACAATTCAGTCAAGACCTTTCGTCTCAACGCGCTCCAATTGCCGACTAATCCACTGCTTGTCATCGTTTGTCAGCATTGTGGTGCCATCGATCAATGGTTTGACTTTAGCGTGGGGCCGGGTCATACGGTGCAACAGGAATGGGCCGAGCCCAATGCAAACGACATCTCGGCGTATGAAGACGGGTAATAATCCCCCCGCGCTCTGCCGCCGAGATTCTCAAAGATTAAACCGGCTGTGGTACGTTTGGAACGATTTAGAGCCGCTACGCTGCCGCGACTGCCGGGATTCCTTCGACGCGCCCCGCCGAGCGAATCGCGTCCGTGAGTTGGCCGCGGTGAAAGGCCTGATGGAGCGCGAGGGTGAGCAGAGCTTTCCCATAGGTTGCGAAATGCTCTTCAACGCCTTTCGGCTGCCAGGTTGTCGGCCGATCCAGATCGGACTCACTGAGCGAATCAAGGAGTTTAAGATTTTTCTCCCTGAGCTGGGTGTATCGGGCGCATACCTCGTCAATGCCAGGATAGTGCGTGGCGTCCGCCGTTGCGATTGTTTCCTGACCGAAGAGGGGAGCCCAACTGGCAACCGGATTTTCGCCGCCGGCGAGAATCTGATGAGTCATGCCCTCCACAACTGCAAGGTGACCCATTACCCAGAGCGGATGGCATCCGCCCATCCCGGTGGGAAACGTCATGGGCGCGTCTTTGATCTTTGCCAATGGTCCAGTAACGGCGTGCTCAGCCAGGCTGAGCGAGAATCGAATTGCTTCTTTAGTGTGCACGGAATCTCCTCTGATGGATTGTTAGGAGCTATCGGCAGATCGCCCGCCGCTCCTACCTGTATTACGATCCGCGGCACGCGCGAGATACGTGCCTACTCGCTGAGAGTGACGGACGCTGCGGCCGCAAGCACCCAGGGGCAGTGCGAATAGTCGGTAATCCCAGCAATGCGCTGTTCCACAATATGTAGCCGGATTACCGTCCTCGGCTCCCACCCTGCTGGGCCTTGCTGGAGGCTCAGGATCACGGCTTCGCCGTCCAGCTGTCCGAGGGCCATCCGCCATGGAATCGGCTGGCGCTCGTATCGTGCAAAATAAGGAGAATCGCTCAGCCTGCCCGCGAACCGGTCTGCCACCTGCAATCGGGCGTCCGCGCTGATCAGCTTACGTAGCTCGTCCCAATCGCGCCGATTGAACCCATCCACATAACGGCGCACCAGGCTTGAGGTTTCCGCAGCCGCGGGAGGCTGAATGATGCGCCGACCGGGAAGCGATTCCAATTTCGACCGACCCCGGTTGAGGGCGGCCTTCACGCCGCCCACGGTAGACTCGACGAGTTCCGCGATCTCCTCAAGCGAATAGTCGAAGACGTCCTTCAACAACACGCAAGCTCGTTCCTTGGGAGGAAGGCTGGACACGAGGTATTCGAGTGCCTGGCTCACAGCTGGACCCACCGGCTCCACAGGGACAACAGCATCGGATCCCAAAGAGAGTGCTTCCGCCTCCTCCCGAACACTGCGGCGGCGCAGGAAATCAATGCAGCGGTTATGCGCAATCCGGAAGAGCCATGGGGACAGCGGCCGCTGGTCATCAAATGTGTCGAGCTTCCGGTATGCATGGAATAACGCTTCCTGCACGATGTCTTCTCCGTCCATGACCGATCCGGTCATCCGCGAACAATAGCGGTGCAGCCGGGGCCGGAGCTGGGTAATCGTTTCGAGAAAAGCCAGATAGCGCGCCTCGAACGGGCCGCTGTTGTCCATCGCTTGTTGAGCGTCCATATTGAGTCTACGCAGCTGAGCGCCCTGAAGATACGGGACCGGGCCGATGTAGTGCAACGCGTGGACCGGAAAGGTGAAGCTTACCGTATTCACGATGTCGAATTGAAACTTGCTGGCGGCCATCAGCGATGGGTCGTATTTGCAATTTTCCTTTTCAGTTTGACCGCAGCCTAGAACTACTGGACCGGTTTACTCCATTGCATTCCACAGCCTGCGCACGTTACTCCTGAAGTGAGGTGCGCATCTTGAGTAGAAAACATTGGTCAGATCTCTTTTTGATTGTGGCGGCGACTAGTCTCGCGCTTGCCTTTGTTGTGAACGACTCCGGACGGTTGATTGCCCTACTGGCCGTTCCCGGCTTCCTGATTGCCGGCGCTCGGGCACGGCGGCGGATGGTCTAAATAGCAGCTGATTCGCCTTTTATTCGCCAATAGTGTTAAGCTAGCTAAAACTGCCATGATCACCAGAACGGAAAATCTTGATAGCGGCTTTGCTCATTGGCTTAAAGCAGAAGGCATGTTTGAAGAAGCTAATGCCGTGGCCATTAAGCGCGTGGTCGCATCTCAACTGCGGGAAGCGATGGCGAAGGAACGCATTTCGGAAACCGAGATGGCGAAGCGCATGCACACCAGCCGTACTTCACTAGGGCGGCTGCTCGATCCAGATAGTGATGCCGTGACACTGACTACCTTATTCAAGGCCGTTTCCGCTATCGGCCGTCAAATCCGCGTGGAGCTCATCTAGCTGCGTCCTTCCTGCCGGAACCCAAGTGCCTATTGTTTGTGATTTGAACTAAAGGTGGCTTGAGTTTGACGGCGAAATGGTATTATCCAAGCAATCTTTCGCACCCACCTCGGATGTGGGCGGCCCATCGATTGAGTTGGAGGACTCAACATGAAATCACTTCTTTCTTCCTCACTTGCCACTTGCGTGGAGGAACGCCCGGCAAGCGTGGCTGTCCTGGAAACAAAAGCAACAAAGACGTTTGAAAGTCTGAAAACGACACTTGACGTACTCATGAACAGTACGCAGCGCCTGCAGAAAATTCAGGACCAACATGAAAGTCTGCTCGCCGAAATTCACCATGCGCTTGAGATATGCCCGGAGTACGAGGATTATGTTGCGGAACTAGTCTCGAACGCCGGTTGTGCGGAACTCAACTGCAGCTGCATTAAAGCGATTGAATGCTTGACTGACTCCTTGAAGGCGCAGACGGCGGCGCTTTGGAAATCCCAATTGCAATAGATACCGGCGAACTAAGCGCAGAGCTTATCCACCACATTCCCGGCCACATCGGTCAACCGGAAATTGCGTCCTTGAAACCTGTAAGTAAAGTGCGTATGTTCGAAACCTAAAAGTTTCAAGATAGTCGCATGCAAATCATGCACGTGAACTTTGTCGCTCACCACATTGAATCCCAACTCGTCGCTTTCGCCGATTGTGATTCCGGGTTTGATCCCGCCGCCTGCCAGCCACATGGTAAAGGCATTCGGATGATGATCGCGCCCATCGCTGCCGCCCTGCACCATGGGTGTGCGCCCAAATTCGCCGCCCCAAACCACTAACGTCTCATCGAGCATCCCTCGCTGCTTTAGATCCTGTACCAGAGCCGCGCATGCCTGGTCTGTATCTTTGCAATTTACCGTGATGTCTCTGGTAAGGTGATCGTGCTGGTCCCACGCCTCATGATAAAGCTGGACAAAGCGAACGCCGCGCTCCACCATGCGGCGCGCCAGCAGGCAATCGGCCGCGAATGACGGCTTGCCCGGCTCCGCTCCATACATCTCAAGCACTTGCTTCGGTTCCTTCGATAAATCCATCAATTCCGGCGCGCTGGTCTGCATCCGGTACGCCATTTCGAACGAGTTGATGCGCGTCGCAATTTCAGGATCGCCCGTCACGCCTTGCCGCATCTCATTCAAGCTGCGAATCGTATCCAGCGATTCTCTTTGTACTTCCGCGTCAATCCCGCGCGGGTTGGACAGATACAGCACGGGGTCGCCGCTTCCGCGAAACTGCACGCCCTGATAAACAGTCGGTAGAAATCCGCTACCCCAGCATGAATTGCCGCCGCTCGGACCTTTTTTCCCTGAGCTGAAAACGACAAATGCGGGTAGATCTTTTGATTCGTTCCCCAAGCCATATGTCACCCAAGCGCCCATACTGGGACGGCCAAATTGCTGCGTTCCGGTGTTCATCAGCAATTGTCCTGGGGCGTGATTGAAGGCGTCGGTCACCATTGACTTCACAATGGCCACGTCATCCACAATCGTGCTGAAATGCGGCAGCAACTCCGAAACCTCAGCCCCGCTTTGTCCATATTTTTCAAACTTGAATTTTGGACCAAGCAACGTGGAGTTCGGATTAATAAACGCCGCGCGATACCCTTTCAGCAATTCCGGCGGTGGAAGCGTACCGTTGAACTTCGCCAGTTGCGGCTTGTAATCAAACAGTTCCAAGTGGCTGGGCGCGCCGGCCATGAAGAGAAAAATAACGTTTTTCGCTTTCGCGGGGAGCGGCGGCTTCTTGGGCGCCAGCGGATCTGTTCTGGGCGTGTCCGCAAGTCCCGCCTCGGCCAGCAGGTTTGCCAGCGCCATCGCGCCTACGCCAACACCGCATTGCTCAAAGAACCAGCGCCGGCTGATTTGCTTCGGATCTTGCCCTCGCCATAAATCGTCCTGACAGTTCATAGCACCTCTATTGTTTCGTAATCGTCTCGTCCAGATTCAACATCACGCGCGATACTACGGTCCATGCCGCAGCTTGAGCGGGAGTCACGCCACCAGGGAGCGCCGGCGGCCGGGCCGGATCGTCCGCGGCCAGATCCCAAGGGTTGTGTTGGCCGTCCGCATAACGGGCTTCTTCCTTCGCCAGCAACGCTTCCAGTGCTGCCTTCTCTTTAGCATCGGGCTCGCGCGAAACGCAGCGCCTAAACGCAAACCGTACACGTCCACCATCCGTGCTCCCGCCTTCCCGCAGCGTCTTCAAAGCCAAAGCACGAGAGGTGTCCATGAAGAGCGGTTCGTTCAAAGTGGTCAACGCCTGCAGGGGCGTGTCAGAACGCGCGCGCCGCACACAAGAGCTATCGCCGTTGGGCGTATCAAAGGTGTCCAGCATGGGATAGGGCAGCGACCGGTAACGGAATGTATAGAGCGCGCGGCGGTAGCGATCAGGACCTTTCGATTCATACCAGTTTTTCGGCCCGTAACTTACCGGAGGTTGGAATAAAAACGCAGGCGCGGGAGGATACACGCTTGGGCCTCCGACTGCCGGATTCAGCAGGCCGCTGGCCGCGAGGGTAATATCGCGCACCACTTCGCCTTCGACGCGGAATCGAGGTCCGCGCGCGAGCAAACGATTGTACGGATCTCTTTCATTCAGCGCCGGCGTTACATTTGATGACTGCCTGTAGGTTGCCGACGTGACAATCACTCTCTGTAGCGCCTTCAGATCCCAACCGCTATCCATAAACTGCACCGCCAGCCAATCTAATAACTCCGGATGCGAGGGCGGTTCACACTGCGTGCCCAGATCCTCGCTGGTCGCCACAATGCCGGTGCCGAAATAAGTTTGCCAAACCCGGTTGACCAAGGCGCGCGCGGTTGTCGGCGCTTGCCGGTCTACCAGCCAACGCGCGAAAGCCAGCCTATCGTTCGCTCCGGCCGGCAGCGGATTCAGATAAGCCGGTGTTCCCGCTTCCACTACCTTTGCAGGCTTTAGAAAGTCGCCGCGCGCCAGCACATGCGTCGGCCGTGCTTCTTCCCGCTGCGCCAACACCAATTGTGACGAGCCTTCCGGATACGAATTCCACAATGCCGCAATCTCATCATTCTGACGCTGCCATTCCGGTAGGGTGGTACGCCAATAACTGAAAACGGTTTGCACCTGTTCCGGCGTACGCTGCTCATTGGGCACAGCCAGAACTTCGCGCACGGCAGCAGGAAGCGGATCGGCCTCCGCATTCTCCGCCGAGGTGATCGACAAACGGATGCGTCCCAAATTGTTGGTCTGATTATCGTCGCTATTCCAACCGCCATGATTTTGCTTCAGATAGAAAATCAGTATTGTTGAGCCGGTATTGGAGATCGGCTCAGCAGCGTTGAACACCGCTTTGCGGGGCTGATTGCGCAAACCTGGTCCTGCGTCGATGCCCCAGCCCGTCTCATCTTTGCCGTCAATTGCGTATTCCACCGGACCAGTTACCCGGCGTTTCTTGCTCTTGTCGTAAAAGACAGCCGCCAATTCTTTCTCCGGCGGGTTCACATCGGCCGTCGCCTTCGCAATCGTCACAACGGTTTTCTTGTCGGGCGCACTGGCCGCGGCGGCCTCTACTTTAAAGTCAGTCAATACGCCAGTTCCATCCAGAGCGCGTCCAGGTCCGCCGCGCGGCAGCTCTTGATCTTTCAGCAACTCCAGCCGGAACGCCCGGATATTCTGCATATCGGTTTTCACCGTCAGCTTCACGGTGTGCTTCGTGGGCGCATAACCTTGTGCCAGTAAAGAGCCGTCGGGCATTGGGAAATACTTCTCACCGCCGGTCGAGATGTCATCCACCTCCGGACGCACCACGGTCCACTCCGGTTGGTTGTGTTTCACGCGTTCTTCCCAAGCAGTCATCTGAGTTCGCCAGTCTTTGTTCCGGCGTTGCAGCGTGCCTTCTATCTCCCGTGTCCGCCGCAGAATCTTTGTCCGCTTCATCTCCTCCGCCGGCGTGTACACGGCAATATTGGCTTCATGCGTGCTATTCAGGAAGGCCATCATCCGGTAATACTCTTCCTGCTTCAACGGATCGTATTTGTGGTTATGGCATTGCGCGCATTGAATCGTGAGTCCCAGGATCGCGCTGCCCACCGTGTGCATGCGATCGAACATCGCTTCCATGCGAAATTGCTCGGGATTGATGCCGCCTTCTTCATTGATTTGAGAGTTGCGCAGGAAACCGGTGGCAACGACTTCATCTTGCGTGTGATGGGGAAGTAAGTCGCCGGCAATCTGGTCCACAATGAAGCGGTCATAGGGCAGGTTGTGGTTCAATGCTTGAATCACCCAGTCGCGATAAAACCAGACCTCGCGCGTCTTGTCTTTCTCGTAGCCGTCGGAATCGGCATAATGTGCTGCGTCCAACCAGTGCCGCGCCCACATCTCGCCATAATGCGGCGAAGCGAGCAACCGGTCCACCTGTTTTTCGTAGGCGTTCCGGCTCTTGTCGTGAACAAACCCATCCACTTCTTTTACGCTCGGCGGCAAGCCGGTCAGATCCAAACTTAAACGGCGCAGCAGAGTGACGCGGTCCGCCTCAGGAGATGGGGCTAAGCTTTCTTTCTCCAAGCGCGCCAGCACGAAACGGTCCACCGGAGTTTTCGCCCATGTTTGATTGGTGACAGCGGGTAGCGCGGGCCGCTGCGGCGGAACGAATGCCCAATGGATTTTGGTTGCCGCCACTTTGACGCCAACCGAATCCGGCCATTCGGCGCCCTGCTCAATCCAGGCCTTCAACGTGGCAATCTGATCGTCGGCTAAACGTCCGCCCATGGGCATGCGCGCGACATCTCCGATACCCGCAACGCGCCGGTAAAGCGCGCTTTCAGCGGGATTGCCGGCGACCACTACCTTTGCAAAAACCGACTGCTTGGCATCTAGTCGCAGCCCTGCCATTTGCGTGTTTGGGCCATGGCAGGCCACGCACGAACGCGTAAAGATAGGTTGCACGTCACGCACAAAGTCAACCTTTTTGACCTCAGTTGCATGATCCGCCTGCTGGAAGCCGAAGCCACCAGCCAATATAAGACACACTACTGCTATTTCACGCATGTGACCGGGATGATTCTATCAGTTTTTGCGTGAGAGGATGTTATGGCTAATAGTGAATCGAGCTGTCAGTTAAAGCAATCTCAACTCTGCGGTTCTTCGCGCGCGCTTCATTGGTTGCGCTCTCATCTAGGGGGCTTGTCTTTCCGTATCCCTTGACATTAATAATGGCTGGATCAAGGCCCGCCTGCACCAGATAGTCTTTCAATGCAGTAGCCCGGCGCAAGGAGAGCTGCTGATTGTATTCAGGCGTCCCGACATCGTCGGTATAGCCGAACACCGAAAGCCCGTAGCCTTTAGAGATCAGCAAAATGCCGGCAATGCGGCTCAGTAACTCGCGATTGTGTTGATTCAGATCCGCCTTATCAAAATCAAATCGAAAAATCGAATTCGGGAGCGAGATCACCATGCCATTGGGAGTGCGGTGCGTCTCCACCACCCGGTTCAGGGCTTCCTGCATGCGGTTCAACTCATCCTCCCGCTCTTTTTGCATTTGGCCCATCTTTTCCTGAGCCGCGTGCTTATCCGCATTGGCCTGCAGTGCTGCTGCTTCCGCCTGTTGTCTGCTGGATTCCGCTTGTTGCCTTCCGGATTCTGCTTGTTGCCTTCCGGATTCTGCTTGCTGGCGTCCCTCGGCGGCTAAAGCGGCTTGTGCTGCTGCTTCTTGGGCGCTCTTGTTCGCGCCTGCTATGGCCGCTGATTCTTCCTGCACGGTTTTGCTAGCCACGTTCACTTCCTGACGCAGCTCTTTCACTTCGCTGCGCATCTCTTTCAGGTCTCGATAGCCGGCATAATCGGACACAGCCACCGCCGCGACAACCAGGATGCTAAGAATCCCTATGAACCATCTCACACCCTCATGCTAACGCCTTACGCGTGGGCCAATGATGGTTTTTGCCGATGCCAATCCGTCAATTGTTGATAGGTGTATGCGACCGATAGAACCACCGGCTCACCATAAGCGGGGCCAACAATCTGCAAACCCACGGGTAATCCATCTTTTGAGAATCCACAGGGCACTGTCATGGCCGGGGTACCGAAATGGTTAAAAGCGCTAGTGTTGCTATGAGGCCGCTGGTGAGTCCGGTTCACCGTCCCGGTAATCAGCGGAGCGGGTTCCCGCATGGTGGGGAGCAGCAGGACGTCTACCTGTTGAAAAATCTTCTTGATGTCGCGGCGGCATTCCCGGACGCGTTTCAACGTTTCGACGTAAGGAACAGTTTCCACCTTCTTGAGCTCATTCATTTGCCGTTGAGACCAAGGATGATAGAGTTCGGGTGTCTTATCGAAGAAAGGCTTTTGATAGTGATACAGTTCAACGTCGTACGTGCCGTTTTGCGCCACGTGAAGACGCGGCAGCGTAACATCACGCACCTCTCTCGTCTTGCCTTTCAGCAGGCGAATCGCTTCTTCCACGGCGGAGGAAATGTCTGGATGCAATCCTTCAAAAAAATAGTCGCGCGGCACGCCGATTCGCAAGTTTGAAATGGGAGAGTGCAGCGCCTTCGAATAATCCGGAACCGGCTCAGCGAGCGTGATTGCATCTTGCGCATCGTAGCCGGCAAGCACTTGCAGCAGGGCAGCAGCGTCCTCGACGGATCGCGCTATAGGGCCAATCGTGTCCATCGAATAAGCCGATGGGACAACCCCGCGGGTGCTCACGCGACCGTACGAAGTCTTGAACCCAACTACTCCGCAGAAAGCGCCAGGGATGCGGACCGAACCTCCATCATCACTTCCCACGGATCCGAAACACAGCCCGGTTGAGACCGCCGCTGCCGACCCTGCGGAAGATCCACCGGTAATCCGGTCAAGATTCCAAGGGTTATGCACGGGACCAAAGCAACTGGTGGTTCCGGTGCCCTCAAAGGCCATTTCATCCAGATTCAGCTTCCCGAGGCAG